>CAZCMI010000037.1:0-1592 GCA_964499955.1 uncultured Gammaproteobacteria bacterium | reverse complement strand
AAGGCACAGTCACCCAGGGCCCACACGTCCGTTTTGCCCTGGACGCCGAACAAACCGTCCACCTGCACGAAGCCTTTTTCGTCCACGGGGAAGCCCCATTCTTTTACGGCCTCGCGCGGCTTCATGCCGCCCGCCCACACTGTGACGTCAGCCGGCAACGTGCGGTCCGGCAACACGACGCCGTCTTTCTTGATTTCCTGCACGCGCACGCCGGTCATGACTTCCACGCCCAACACGCCCAGGCGGCGCCGGGCGGCGGCGCGCACGGGCGGGCTGAATTGGCCGAGCACCTCCGACCCCGCTTCCACCAAAGTGACGGAATGCCGCCCCTTCGGGATCACGCCTTCGCGGACCAAGCGGCGCATGTACCGGGCCAGTTCGCCCGCGCCTTCGCAGCCGTTGGGTCCGCCGCCCACCACCACGACGTCCAGGCGCGCGCGCTTCCCTTCCCGCAATTCCTGCAGTCCGCGCGCAATGCGCCGGCGGATGGTCAGGGCGTCTTCCAACGTTTTCATGCTCACCGCGTGCTCCAACACGCCGGGCACGCCGAAGGTGGCCGTCTCCCCGCCCACGGCCAGGATCAGCCCGTCGAACGGCAGCGGCTCGCGGCCGGCCAAGCGCAGTTCGTTCTTCTCCCAATTCACGCTTTCTACGCGGGCTTGGACGAAGCGCAAAATCCCGTCCTTGCGATGCAGCAACGGATTTTCCGCATACGGCATGCACGCACCCTCGCGCAAGGCGCAGGCGGCGGTTTCCTCGCTGGATTCCAAGCAGCCCATCGCCACTTCGTAGAGCAACGGGGTGTACAGGTGTTCCGGATTGGCGTCCACCAGCGTGATGGTCGAAGGGCCGATGCGCGCGCGGCGTTTGCGCAATTCCAACGCGACGCGCAGTCCGGCGAATCCCGCACCGATGACGACGATGTTGTGTGGAGGAGGAAGGGGCATAGTTACAGGGAACCGACGTGCTCGACCATGTCCATGAGGCGGACGGAATAGCCCCATTCGTTATCGTACCAGGCGAGCACTTTCACCAAATCGCCGTCCACCACACGCGTCATTTCCGCGTCGACCACCGAAGACAACGAGGTGCCGATGAAGTCGGAGGATACCAGCGGCACTTCGGACACGCCGAGGATGCCCTTCCAACGGGCGCTCTTGGCGGCCTTTTTGAACGCCGCGTTCACGGCTTCCACGGTGGTTTTCTTCTTCAAGACGAAGGTGAAGTCCGACAACGAAACGTTCAAGGTGGGCACGCGCACGGCCAGGCCGTCGAACTTGCCCTTCAGGTCGGGGATGGCTTCCGTCGTGGCGACGGCGGCACCGGTGGACGTTGGCACCATGTTGGTCAGCGCGGCGCGGGCGCGGCGCAGGTCCTGGGACTTGCCCTTGGGCGGCAGCCCGTCCACGATGTTCTGCTCCGCCGTGACGGAATGGATGGTGGTCATCATGGCTTTCGCCACGCCGAAGGCCTCGTGCATGATCTGGGCGACCGGCGCGATGGAGTTGGTGGTGCAGGAGGCGTTGTTCACCACGTTCTGGGCTTTCTTGCACTGACGGTGGTTCACGCCCATCAGGAACGTGGGGACTTCC
>CAZCMI010000036.1:0-1995 GCA_964499955.1 uncultured Gammaproteobacteria bacterium | reverse complement strand
ATTTTTATGCAAAAAACACCCCGCCTTTCGGCAGGGTGCTGTTCCTAGGCCTCTCCGAGTTCTTCCAACAACGATTGAACTTGTTCGTTCGTCCAGCCGTCGTAGCGTTGGTCGCGCAGGCGTTGGGCGCCCGCATGCTTCTTGCCGTCCGCCATCTTGTGCAGGAGATTCACCTCGCTGTTGTATGCGCGTTTTCCACCGCGTTGGTCGCGCAGGCCGCTGAGCCGGGCGACCTGTTCGTGGAAGGTGCGCGGCAGGCGGCGCGTGTCCACGGTTTGCTCCACGGCCGCGGCGATGTCGCGGGCCGCTTCTTCCGGTACGTCGTCGAAGGCTTCGGCTGGCGGGGAAGGCGGCCGTTTTCCGTACCGCGCTTCCTGTTCCGCCAGGATCTGCGCGTCCGTGAGCACTTCGTCTTCATCATTGTCGGTGCCTGGCCGGACCCAGGCCGGGTCCTCCGTACGGACGGTTTCCCGCTTCGGGGCAGCGGTCCGGCCGACGAGCGCGGATCCGGCTTTGCCGACCTTTTTCGCACGGGCGGCCATGCGTTCTTTCGTCTTCCGCCAGTCCTCGGCGAGGAATTCGCTCGTCGCCCGTCCCGCCCGGTCCGTCATATCCAAGGTCTTTTCCACGGCTTTGCCCGGGGCGGAGAGCAGGGCGTCTGCGCCCTTGCCGACCAGTTCTCCCGCGCGGCCCGTCGCTTGGACGGCGCGTTCCACGGCGCCGCCGGAGCCGACGAGTTGCTTTTCCGTCCAGCCGAGGCTTTTGTCCAGGGTATCCGCCGCCCCGACGGCGACGGTCTTCGTTCCCTTGCGAATGCCTTCCATGGCCGAAACGGCGCGGTTCTTGGTTTTCGTGACCGCTTCCTGCCGCTTGGCGCGCCGGGCGTCCGCCCGCGACCCTTCCAGGAAGGCGGCCGCCGCTTCCGGATCCTCGCCTTCGGCGACCATTTCCATGAATTCTTCGTCGCCGCGCTTGATCATTTCCGCGGCCAACGCGGCTTCCGTCGACGGGCGCGCCACCCGTTCCTTCTTCTTGCCGAGGGCGAGATCGGCCGTTTCTCCCAGCTCTTTGCGGGCGGCCTTGCCTTCCCGTTTGGCGGCGTGCCGTTCCGTTGCCCGCTGTTCCCGCGCCACGGCTTCGGCGTCCTTGCCGAAGGCGCCTTCCCGTTCGCGCGGCGTGAGGGACGCCGCGGCTTCCTGCTGCGCGATGCGCGCCTCCTGCGCGGCGGTTTTCGTTTGCTTGGGCGTGAACAGGCCGTTCCACCAGCTCTTCACACGGCTACCGAAGGACGGCAGGGCCGCGCGCGTGATTTCCTCCATGGCGGCTTGCTCGTCGGCCTGGGCCTTGGCTTGGTCGGTTGCGGCGATTTGCGCGCGCAGCTGCGCTGCGGCTTCTACGTCGCCTTGCTGGACCTTCTGCCGTTCCTGCTGTGTGCGGCGAGGCGTTTCCCCCGCGCCATTCGCCCGTTCCCGGCGGCGCGTTTCCGACGAAGAGGGAACTTCGGTTACCGCAGGCCGCTTGGATGAAGATGTTTCGAATGCATTCGGCATACATGGGATGATTTGCGTGAAGTATACCACATGCCTTCCCGCCATGCCCGATGTTTGCTACCTTCCAAGCGGTATGCGCCCCAAACTCATCGTCATCGTCGGGCCCACGGCGAGCGGGAAAACCGCGCTCGGTGTTGCGTTGGCCAAACGGTTCGGCGGGGAGGTTGTGTCGGCCGATTCGCGGCTGGTGTACAAGGGGATGGACATCGGCACCGCCAAGCCGGAAGGCGTGTGGGTGGAGCCGGGCGTGGAGGAATTGCGAGGGAACATCGGCGCGCTGTTCGGCGGGGGTGTGCGGCGATTTGAGGTAGACGGCGTGCCGCATTGGGGCGTCGATTTGGCCGCGCCCGACGAGGACTTCAACGTTTCGCAATTCAAGGCGTACGCGGAGGCGCGCGTTGCGGACATCGTGAAGCGCGGCCGCGTGCCGATTCTGGTGGGTGGG
>CAZCMI010000035.1:0-2069 GCA_964499955.1 uncultured Gammaproteobacteria bacterium | reverse complement strand
GGCGAACGCCGTCGCGCCGTGCTGGACGACGGCAGCACGCTGATCGTCAACAGCGGCTCCGCCGTGGACGTGCGCTTTGATGGGCGTTCCCGCCTGTTGCGTTTGCACGAAGGTGAAATTCTTGTCCACACCGCGACAGCGGCCGGGGAATTGCGGCCGCTGGAAGTGGAGACCCGCCACGGCCGCGTGCGCGCCCTGGGCACACGCTTCACCGTGCGTGATGGCGCGGCACGCACAAGGGTGTCGGTGTTGGAACACGCGGTGGAAATTCACCCCGATACGGCGCTGCGCGCGCGTGTCGATGCCGGCTACACGGCGTTTTTTGACGGGCGCAACAGCTCTCCCTCCACACCTCTCGCAGCAGGTGCGGACGCCTGGACACGGGGCCAGTTGATCGTCGACGATCGCCCCCTCGGCGATGTGATCGGCGAACTGTCGCTCTACCGGGCAGGGTATTTGCGCTGTTCGCCCGCGGTGGCGGATATCCGCGTGTCCGGAGTTTTTCCCATCGACGACACCGAGCGGGCGCTGGCGATGCTCGCCAGCCGTTTCCCCATCCGTATTTCTTCCGTCACGCCCTACTGGGTGACGGTCGAAGCGGCACATTGAATCCTCCCCGGAAAAATTTGCCCCTTTTCTTGTTTCATGCGGCCAATGGGATGAAAGCCTTTTTCATCCAGATCACAGAGAGCTCACATCATGAAACAACATCCATCCGGCCGTCGCGGTAAGGCGGTCCTGTGCCGCACACTGCTTTCCCTGAGCCTGGCCACAGCGGCGCTGGCTGGCGCCGTGCCGCACGCGGCAGCCGCCGAGCGCCAGACGTACAACATTCCCGCCGCGCCGCTCGCGCAGGCGCTCAACCGTTACGCCGCCGAAGCGGGCGTTGCCTTGACCTTTGACCCAAGGGATATTCCGCGCCGCCAAGCCAGCGGCCTCGAAGGTCAGTACACCATTGACGAGGGTTTCGCCGCATTGCTGCAGGGCACGGGATTGACCGCCCGTTTCGATCAGGCCAGCGGCGGATATGTGATCGAGCCGGCGAATGAGAGCGCTGTGCTGCCGACGGTGAGCGTGAAGGACATGGCGCTGACGGATGGCGCTACCGAGGGCACGGGCTCCTACACGGCGCCTGCTGTAGCCGCCGGCGCCAAGACGGCACAGCCCCCGCGCGAGATTCCCCGCTCCGTGTCGGTCATCGCGCGCCAGCAACTCGATGATCAGCGCATCACCACGCTGGACGAAGTGATGGAGCAGATGCCGGGCGTGACCACGGTGCCGGGCTCTACCGGTTACATGGCTTCGTCGTACTACACCCGCGGCTTCCAGATCACCAGCGTCATGGTGGACGGCTCGCCGGCCGCCACCTGGAACGCGAACGATACCTCCGGAAACATCGGTATGTCGAAGTACGACAACGTGCAGTTGCTGCGCGGCCCGGACGGCGTTTTTTCGGGCAATGGCCAGCCCTCGGGCAGTGTCAACCTGGTGCGCAAACGTCCACTGGACAGCTTCCAGGTCAGGTACGCCGTTTCGGGCGGCTCGTGGGACAACTATTTTGGCGAGCTGGACGTAACCGACAGGCTGGTCGAGAGCGGCCGTATCCGCGGGCGCTTCGTCGCCGCCTACAACGACCGCGAGTTTTTCTTCGACGGCGCCGACCGCGAGGTATCGACGCTGTTCGGTACGGTGGCGGCCGACCTGACGGAAATGACAACGTTGACCGTCGGCATCAGCCAGGACAAGGACCGCGGCTCCGGCCGTGACATTCCGCCGGGCTTCCCGCGCTACGCCGACGGCAGCCCCGTGCCGGCGCCGCGCAAACAGGGCTATACCGACTGGTCCCGGAAAGACACCGAGGCTCTGAGCTACTTCGCGACGATCGACCACATATTCAATGCGGCATGGACGGCCCGCGCCAATTTCGTGCGCGCCGACTCGGATTCCGTCACCAATGTCTCGTCCTACAACGGTGCGACCGATCCGCTGACCGGCCTCGGCTCCTATCTGTTCCAGGGAACCTGGGCGGAAAGCGATTTCGACACCACGGCGATCGACGCCTATGTCAG
>CAZCMI010000034.1:0-2471 GCA_964499955.1 uncultured Gammaproteobacteria bacterium | reverse complement strand
GCCGTGGCAGTGCGCGCGCTTGGCGGCGGCCACCACCTGCGCCTTGGTGGCGGACGGGCGGGCGTAGCGGATGTTGTCGAGGATGGAGCGGTGGAAGAGGACCGGGTCCTGCGGCACCAGGGCGAGCTGGCGGCGCAAACTTTCCTGCGTGACGCGGGCGACGTCCTGGCCGTCGACGTCGATGTGGCCCTGCTGCGGGTCGTAGAAGCGGTAAAGTAGCTTCACCACGGTGGACTTCCCCGCCCCGGACGGGCCGACCAGCGCGACTTTTTCCTTCGGCCGGATCTGCAACGAGAAGTCCTTGAGCACGACGCGGCCGTCCTTGTAGCGGAACGACACGTCGTTAAAACGGATCTCCCCTTCCCGCACGCGCAGCGGCCGGGCGCCGGGGGCGTCCTGCACCGCCGCTTCTTCCTTCATCAAACGGACGATGGTTTCCGATTGGGTGAATTGCCGGGGAAGACGGCGGAACGTGCGCGTCAAATTCCCAAGCACGCGGTACAGGATGACGATGAAGGTCTGCACGAGCACGAGGTCGCCGACGGTGAAGCGCCCCTCGACCCACCCCCACGCCACGCCGCCGACGGCGAGGATTTCCAACAACAGGAAGCAGAACCACTGCGCGCCCCAGTACCAGTTGTCCTTCAACCGCGCGTCCCGCTCCAGCGACGCGACCGAGGAGAGCTTCTTCCACAGGCCGCCCGATTCGCGCTGTTCCACGGCGAAGGTCTTGACCATGGGCGCATTGCCGACGGCATCCGCCATGTACGCGCTCGCTTCTTCTTCGGCCGTTGCCACGCGGCGGCGCAGGCGTTCCTGCCGTTTCGCAATGGCCAGCTGCACGCAGACGAGCAGGACGAGCCACGCGACGAAGCCCAGGGCGAGCCACGGCGACCGGAGCCAAAAACTCACCAAGGTCGACACGACGGCGATGACCACCGGCAACGCGCTGTACAAGAGCAGGTTAAAGAATTCGTCCATGCCGTCCACGAACCGGTTCATGGAATGGATCAGCCCGCCCGCGGGCGTGTCGGCGAAATAGGAAAATTCGCGGCGTATGACCAGGTCGAAGATGCGGCGGCGCGCCGTTGCGTACATGCGCGTCGCGAACCGGGCCTGCACGTCGTCTACGATGCGCATCAACGCCCAGTTTCCCACGCGCAAGACGGCGAATGCAACGATAGGCCACAGGACGAACTCCCATCCGCGCGGCCCGGACATGCCGTCCACCAACCACTTCACCACCCACGGCTCCAGCATTTCCGTGCCGTTGGCAAGCACGTACACGCCCACCAAAGCAACCCACCACCACGTGTATGGCTTGGCCTGTTCCCAAAACGCCCACAGGACGTCTTTGCGCGATACGTCGGTTTGGTCGGTTCCTCCGTTCGCTGGCATAACGCGTGCATTGTAGCACGCTTGACGCGGGCGGATTTTTCGCGTACGTTTAGACGTCGTTTGCGTGACAAGCGGCCGTCGTTCCACCCACGGAACGGCGAAACCATCGGACAGGAGAGGAGCTTGGAGGCCATGGAGAAAGACGCGAACGTCGGAGCGGCGGGGACGCCGCACGAACCAGACGAGCATGAGCAGGGCCAGGGAGCGGGCGAGCGGCTCGGCGTCCAATTGGCCCACCGGGCGGAGAACGCCCTGGCGGCCGCCCTGACCGAACGGGGATGCTACGCCCAGCGTCTGCCCTTGCTGGACGAACGCTTCAAAATAGACCTCTTGGTCGATCCTCCCGACCGATACGAGGGGAACGACCGGCGGTTCGAAGTCCAGGTTACCCTGGCGCTCGACGCTCGGCAGAAGATGCGGGAATACCTGCAACACCCGGGATTTTCCAAGAGCGGGGAGCGCCTGTACGTGGAGATTTGGAACTTTCGGGTCATCCCCACGGCCGCGGCCATGATCGCCCGGATGTTCCGGCGCCCCGCAATGCCGGCACCGCGCCTGTTGCGGGCCGGTCCGCGCGGGACGAACGCCTCGCTCCTTTCAACGCGCCTGCAAGAGCTGGACGCCCTGTGCCAACTCTCGCACAAACAACGCCTGGTCGGCCGGATCCAACGCCTGGTCGACAACAAAGTCGAAGTCGTGACGGAAACGGGAGATGTCTACCGAATCCCGCTGCGGCTCGTGCAAGATGAGAAGCGGTATCAACTGCGCACCCTGGTGGGCGCCGGAGAGCAGCCGGTTCCCGGCCAGGATCTCCTGTCGTTCCTCCCCGGCACGCCGGACGAAACGGGAATCCCCGTGTATCTGGCCATCCCGGTCGACCCGACCGATCCGGCTGACCCAACCGAAGATGACGCGTAACGAAACGACGGACCCCGTTCTGGGATCCGTCGTCTTTTTATTCCGCAGGCGCGGTATCGCCCGGTTATTCCTCCCGCAAGTCCAGTTGTTCGAGCAGCGCGCGCTGTTCGCGGGACAATTTCGTGGGCGTGACCACCTCAACCGTCACGACCTGG
>CAZCMI010000033.1:0-2825 GCA_964499955.1 uncultured Gammaproteobacteria bacterium | reverse complement strand
TGGTTGTGCGCCCACGGTACCAGGCGGAGATGGGGATGTCTACGCACAAGGCTGCGCACGCACGCAGGTTAATTGCGCTCCAACTCCTCCCGCCGCCGCAGGAGGGAACGGTCCACGGGTTCGTTGGGGGACATCGGTTCGCCCTGCTCCCAGCGTTGCAGCAGGGAGACGGGGACGTCGATGACGTGGTCGGCCCAGGAGAGGCCGAAGAGCTGCAGGGCGGTCCCTTCGCCGGGGATCAGACGGAGGAACGGTTGGTCCGGATCGTCGGGGTGCGGGGCCAGGAAGAACACCTCGGGGGAGCTCGGTTCCTTCACCAGCACGGTGCCGGGCTTGGAGGACATGGGTTCGTCGGTTTCGAGAACCGCCACGGTGGCGTCGGTCACGAAGTCCACGTCCGCGAAGTCCCAGCCCCAGCTGCGGAGGAAGGCCGGGTTGAAGAAGAACCGGCGGGTGAGGTCTTCCGTGACGAAATACACGGTGGGCCAGGAAAAGGCGCGGATGATCTGCCGGGGCGCCAGCCGGGCCACCTCTTCGAACAGCTGCGTCACCGGCGAGAGGAAATAGTCGGGGAGGATGGGCGGCAGCCGCGGCGGGGTGGGTTCTTCCGGTTCCTCGGGTTCGGGCGCGGGCGCCGGTTTCTCGCCGATGGCGAAGGGGGCGTCGGACATGTCGAAGGCATACACGGTGGCGAGGTCGGTGGCCTCCACGCGCACGAACAGGCGTTCGGCCTCGGCCTCCGGGGGCGGGGTCCACAGGTGGATGCCGCTGTTGAGGCGGCCCTCGACGATGGGGTGCCAGGTGGTGCCGCCGTCATTGGTCCAGCGCAGGTTCACCAAATCCGCGCGGCCGACGGTCAGCCATTCGACCTGGATGCTCTCGCCGGGCAGGAAGCGTTCCCGGCCGTTGGGCGAAAGCAGGACGACGGTGGTGGTCAGCGGACCGGGTCCCGGCGGCAGCGGCACCTGGTTGCCGCTGCCGCGCCGGTCGTCGTCGGTGATGGTGACGGTGGCGACGGTCTGGTCCGGGTCCAGCGTGGCGTGGGTGGGGTTGGACAAGGTGACGGTGAAGGTTTCGTCCGTACCGCCGCCCGTCCACGTATACGCCGCTCCGCGGGCAATGGATACGTACAAAAAAAAGCCGTGGTACCAACAAGAAGCGCAGCCACGGCCAACGTCAGGGGCAGTCGGAAGGGGAGTCGGACTCCTCGGTGCTTCATAGCCCCATCAGTATAACACAATCCCTCGTTACAATTTCTTGATCTCGTCCAGATTTTTGTCCGGCCAATAGAGGACCGCCAGGCCCAGCACGATGCCGCCAACGGCCGACCAGGTGTGGTCGCCGGCGAACAAGAACAGGTCGATGCCGTCGAGCACGTACCAAGTGCCGCGCCAGATCAGCACCAACCCGACCACGGTGCCGAGGTTTTGGAGGAAATAGAGGACGGTAGGTTTCTGCTTGCGGAGGGGGAACATAAGAGGTGTGGTTTAGGAGCGCGGCGTTTTGCGCGCGTCTTTGCCGCGCAGGGCGAGCATGAGGTCCGACACGTTCATGCCGGTGACGCCCGTGCGGATTTGCGCGCCGGCAGCCTTGAAGAAATGGAAGGAATCGTTGCGGGCCAGGTAGGCGCTTGGGTCGAGGCGCTTGCGCGCGGCCGATGCGCGGGTGCGGGCGTCGGCGATGGCGCCCGCCGCGGGCGTGTTGTCGATGCCGTCGGAGGCGCAGGACGCCACCAGGCCGTCTTCCGGCACGTCTTCCAAGGCGCCGAGCGCCAGTTCCTGGTTGCGGCCGCCCTTCCCGCCGTTGCCCAACAAGGTGACGGTGGTCTCCCCCGCCGCGATGACGGCTTCACCAGGCGCGGCCTCGCGCGCCAGGCGTTGGCCCACCTCCCGCGCCTCCCCCGCCAACGTGGTGGAAAGGATGCGCGCGCGGTACCCCCGCCGTTCGGCTTCGCCGTGCATGGCCTGCGCCGCCGCCTCGTTGGACACCGCCAGCACGTTGCGCACGTGCGAGAACACCTTCGGGTCCTTCGGCGTTTCCTGCAATTTGCACGACGGCAGCCGGCACACGCGCAGCAGGTCGTATTTGTTCAATAACGCCTGGGCGTCTTCCACCGTGGTCGGGTCCAGGAACGTCGGCCCCGAAGCCACCATGCTCAAGTCGTTCGACGGCACGTCCGAGAAAATCAGCCCGATGACGCGCGCCGGAAACGCGATGGCCGCCGCCTGCCCGCCCAAAACGTCCGACGTGTGCTTGCGCATCGTGTTGAGTTCCTCGATGGTGGCGCCCTTGGCCATCATGGCCCGCGTGAGCAGGGCGAGATCCGAGCAGGTCAATTCCGTGGGCCAGCACAACAGCGCCGACCCGCCGCCGGACACCACCATGATCACCAGGTCCCCCTCCCCGGCCTCTTTCAGCAGGGCGACGATTTCGCCCGTGGCCCGCCGGTTCACGACGGACGGGAACGGATGCGTGCCCACGCGCGAGGTCATGTGTTTCAACCGTCCGCCCTTTACGTCCAGCACGATGCCGTCCGTAATGCGGTCGCCGAGGATCTTCTCCAATTCCTTGGCGGCGTCGAAGGCCGCCTTGCCGATGGCCACCACGTACACGTTGCGGGCCTTGGACAGGTCCTCCCGCTCCCCGCCGACGGTCAGGACGTCGCCTTCGCGCGACACCATGCGGCGCACGGCCGACGGCGTGTGGACGGCGCGCAATCCGGCCTCGAACACGGCCAGGGCGTCGCGGCGCAATTTGGTGGTGCCGAGGGAACGCGCGTTTTTGATGAAGCCGGGCATAGGAGAAGGGGTTACCGCATTTCCGCG
>CAZCMI010000032.1:0-5506 GCA_964499955.1 uncultured Gammaproteobacteria bacterium | reverse complement strand
GGACGGATTACGAACAAACGTCAGGGTGGCGGATTACGGACGCGCGCCCACGACGGCTTCCACGGGCGCGGGCGCACGTTGCAACGCCTGCCGCTGCGCGTGGATGATGAAGGACGACGTCACCGTCAAAAACGACAGGACGCAGACCAACGACGCGAGCAGCGCCACCAACGTGACGGAATCGCACGGCATGGTGGAACACGAATGGCACGCCTGCGGCTCCGGCGGCGGGGCCACGGGCGCCTGGGCGGCGCGGACGGTGCGTGCCGGGGCGCGGCGCTTGGGAGCAACCGCGGCGGCGGCCGTTTTGCGCGACGCGGCAGTCGTGCGCGTGGTTCGAGTTGTAGATGAAGTGCGCGGCATATCCTCCTACGCGGCATTATAACATATCCGCCGGCGGGACCGCCGGTTCCAGATCGACGCCGGGCGCGCATCCGTCTTCCACGCGCCAATCCGCCACCAAGCGCGTTTGTCCGCCGACCTCGTTCACGTCCACGGACGTGCGGACCGTGCCCGTCCCCAACGCGTACGTGCCTCCGCATCCGCCGGACGCCGCGGCTTCCTCCACGACGACGAAATCGTCTTCCACTGACGCCCACAAGCGCGCCACGCGGAATCCCACGGCGTCGGGCGGCGGCGCGTCCAACAATTCTTCCAACGCCCGCATGGCGATGGGCGACGCCGGCATATCTCGTGCGGGCATCGCTTCCCCAACGGCCCACAAGGCGGAGGGCAACGCCATTGCTTCCGCGCGCAACGTCCATCCGTCTTCCGAACGCACGGCGGGCATGGAACGCCACGCGGCCAGGGCCGGATCGAAGCGGTACAACGCCGCGCGCGCCGGATCAAGCCCGACCGGCAGGGCGAAGGACAAAAGATACGGCGCACCGGAAGGCGCGGGCGGAGCGGACAACCGATACACGGTTCCGCGCACGGCGGTGAACGGCCCGGCAATTCCCGCGTCGAACACCTCCGGTGCGCGGCTGGTCATCCACGTTCCTTCCACGCGCAACCCGCCGTCCGCCGACGCCGCGGCGCCACGCTCCGGTTCTGGCAAGGAAAAAATGACGGCCGTACCAAGGGCCGCCAAAACGGCCACGGCCAGCGTGGCGAAGGGCAACGGACGGTTCCTCCTGGTCCTCCGTGTGCGTGACATGCGCGATTATTCCTCCGCCAGTGTACCATTTTCCGCCGGAAGCGGCTCTTCCCACGGCAGACCCGCACGGCCGAACATGCCGTACACGGACGCCTGGCGGTACAACGGCCGGCGCAAGTCCAACCGCTCGACGATCGCCTCGGGGCGGAAGTCGAAGGTCTTGCGGACCAGCTCGGACAAATTGAGTTTCGCGCCGCGCGTTTTCTCGCCCACGCCCGCGGCGTCCACCGACACGGGTTCGGAGCGGCCGAAGGTATACGCGATGGTCACCAAGGCCGACGACGCGAGCTCCTGCTCCACCAGCCAACGAGCCGCCACGCGGGCCATGTACGCGCCCGCGCGCTGCGGGGTGAGCGGATCCTTGCCGGAAACGGCGTTGTCGCCGAAGGGCACGAGGCCGCCATAGGTATCGGCGGACAGGCGGCGGTTGTTCACGCCCGTATCCGCGTGGAAGCCGCAGACGGTGAACGGCCCGGCCGGGTTCACGTACACATGGACGTCTTCCCCGCCCGCCACCGGCGCCACCACGCGTTCCATCAGGGCGAGCTTCACGTCCTTCGGGTCCATATCCGGCGCGTGGGACGCCAACAACGTGACGGCGCGCACCTCGCCCTTCTCCATGGAAACCTGCACCTTGCCGTCGGGCTGCAGCCAGGAAAAATGCGGGTTCGCGCGGCGCAGATCATCGCAGCGGCGGGCCATTGCCTGGGCGAAGACCACCGGGCGCGGCAGCAGCTCGCGCGTCTCGCGCGTGGCATAGCCGGACACCACGCAGGAGTCCGCCGGGCCGCGCAACGCGGCGAGTTCCTCCGACGGCCGGTCCAGGTTCACGAAGACTTCTACGTCGTCCGTATAGCCGATTTCGGTATAGACGTTCCGCGCCAGGGCGGCCATGTCGAAATCCGCGGCGGAGGCCCATTCCCCGCCGACCATCAACATGCCGTGGGACCCAAGCACATGCAGATCCACGCGCGCCTGGGGGTCCCGGCGCAGACACTCGTCTACCAAGGCGTCCGCGATCTGGTCGCAGACCTTGTCGGGATGCCCCGCTAAAAAGGATTCGACGGTTTTACGCATACGAGGGAAGACCTGTTTTTTACTACAAAAAGGCAAGAAGATCAATCCGAACGCCCCCGCGGAATTCGACCCGCTGCCCCGACGCCGCCGCCCCGCCCTACCCGCGCACTTATCCACAGCCGCCCCGTTTTTTCGCTCACCCTAGCGGACTTGCGTTCGGTTTTTGTTCGGCATACAATACGAACATAAAGCGAACAACCACGCTATGCCCACTCTTACAAAAAAACAGGCGGAGATCCTGGCCTTCATCCGCGGCCACGTGGATGCCAACGGGTACGCGCCCAGTTACCGCGAAATTGCCGACCATTTCGGCCTCTCCTCCCCCGCCACCGTCCACCAGCACGTAAAAGCGCTCACGGAGAAAGGCGTTCTGATGGCCGGAGAAGACGGCGCCGCCCGCTCCTTGGAAGTCATCCCGCAGGAACCAACCGCCCTGGCAACGGTCATTGAACTACCGCTTGTGGGCCTCATCACGGCGGGCGTACCTATTGAAGCCGTGGAGGAGCGGGAAACCATGGCCGTACCTACCCAATTCGTGGTAGATGGCGCCAACTCGTACGTGCTGCGGGTCAAAGGCCAGTCCATGATCGAAGACGGCATTTTGAACGGCGACTTCGTGGTGGTGGAACGCAATCCATCGCCCAAAAACGGCGAGGTTGTCGTCGCTCTGCTGGACAATGCCTACGCCACGCTCAAGCGTTTCTACCGGGAGCGTGACCGTATCCGCCTGCAGCCGGCCAACCACACCATGGACCCCATCTACGTAAAGGATTGCATTATCCAAGGGGTCGTCCGCGCGGTCATCCGCAAGTTCCAACCGGTGTAGAAGACGGCCGTGCCGCGCCATCCGATGCCGCCGCGCCGCTCAATCACGTAACCATTTCTCCCCGCGCCTACACGTTCGCGGCGTCTGTTTCTTGCTGCCTGGCCTCTTGCCCATCGAGAAGGGTCCCCGCGTTGTTCCCCCTCTGCTCGGAAGAACGCGGGGCGCCTTCGACAACCGTTCGCGTGAGACAACAGGTTTCCGGCCCGTCGATTCGCCGATCCGGCGCGGTGAGCGCCCGCCGCTGGATCGTCCGAAGATCGAGGTCCTCCGAAAACCTCTTGCGTCCCGCGAACGCCCCTTCCCCGTCGCATGCCCCATTTACCCGTAACGCGTGTTCTTATGACGACCATCGCTCTGCGCCATCCCACCCTCACCATCGCGTACATGTCCACGCGCCGCTCCCAGCACGCGCACCAACTGCTGCGGCACATGCGCGTCTGCTTCTCCCGCCGCCAATTTCGCCGCCTCGCGCGGAGGCTGATGCCGTGAGACGCCGACCAACCCGATATCATCTGACAACCTTGGGCGGAGGATCTACGCGGCTCCTTAATCCCGCGCGAACTCCCCTTCCAAGACGTGCACGCCCGGGTCTTCCGGTCCGTCCGTCTTGGCGTTGCGCGTAACCACCACGCGATCATACGACCCGTAATCTGTGCCCGTCTTCCCCTCCCACGACAAAACGAACGTTCCATTTTCATCCGTAACGAATTCGCCGATGGGCAAAAACGAGAACGGCTGGCGGCGCAACAGCCACGCGCGATACGCCGTCGTTTGACGGTCGATGGCAGGCAAGGTCGCTTGGAAGGAAACCACGTACCGTCCTTCAACGATCTGGCGTTCGACCATGCCTTCTCCCGCCTCGCCGCGCACGGCGCGCAACGTGGCGTTGGCGTTTTCCACATGCGCATCCAACCCAGGCGTTTCCCCAGCCACGTTCGCCGCGCTCTCCGTTTCTTGTTGGTGCGCCATACGGCGTTCGGCCGCGGAGGAACGGAAGAGAAAAACCCCACCCGCGAAGACAACCACGAACCCCAATAACGACAAGACCGTGGTAAATACGCGGGCGGCGCGGGCCGTCTTGGACGGGCGGCGGGATCGGGACGCAATGGAACGGGACATAGGGAAGATCGTTAGACGTCGCGCAGGAAACTCCGGGGCGGGGGCGAAGACGGCGTCCGCTCCCCCGATTCATCCAATACGATGGTCGGCTCGTCATCGGCCCATCGGGAACGCCCGGACCCCGCGGACATGCGTCCGGACCCCGCGTGGAACGAACGGGCGGCGCGCAACCGCACGTGCTCAACCACGTCCTCGGGCAATTCTTCCAAAAACAAGGATGGCTGATTCAACACGAGCGTATCGTAGCCGGAAGACAGCGGGTACGTCAGGAACAGGCGCTGCCGGGCGCGCGTCGCGGCCACATAGAACAGGCGGCGTTCTTCCTCCATGCCGTCTTGTTCGGCCGTGGCGCGCTGGCTGGGGAATTTCCCTTCCGCCAAGTGGATAACGAACACCGCGTCCCATTCCAACCCCTTGGCCTGGTGGACGGTGGAAAGGACCACACGCTCGTCGTCCACCGGTTCGGCGGCGTTGCGGCCGGCTCCGTATTCGTCCGTCAGTGAAATGTCGGTCAAAAACGACGTCAGGTCGTCATACCCGTCGGCGAAGACGGCAAATTGTTCCACGTCGTCCATCCGGTCCTTGGCGTCGGGATATTCGGCCTCCACGTATTCGCGGTACGGCCCCGCGGCCACGGAGCGAATCATGTCGCCGGGGGACGTTTTCTCCGAGATTTTGCGGAAGACCTCGCGTGCCTGGTTCCATGCGGTACCCGCGCGACCCGACAATCCCGCATCGGCCGCCACGGCTTCGGCCAAACTCCCGTGCGCGCGGATCCGTTCGAAGATCTTCCCCGCCGTCGCCAGGCCCACGCCGGGCAAGAGGCCCAGGGCGCGCAGCCAGGCGGACTCGTCCCGGTGGTTGGCCGCCACGCGCACGTGCGCCACCACGTCCTTGATGTGCGCGCGCTCGAAGAACTTCATGCCGCCGCGATATTCGTACGGAATGTCGCGCTTCATCAATTCGAATTCCAGCGCCTGGGAATGGAAGGCGGCGCGGAACAGCACGGCCATGTCCCGCAATGCCACGCCTTCGTCGCGCAACAGGAGCATCTGCTCAGCCACGTACTGCGCTTCCTGGCCGGCGTCGGCGGCCGGCACCACCTGCGGTTTCTCGAAGCCGCTGCGCACCGCCACCAGTTCCTTGCGGAATTGCCGGCGGTTGTTGGAAATGGCCGCGTTGGCGAGCGCCAGGATTTCGGGCGTGGAACGATAGTTGGTCACCAAGCGGAACGTCTTGGCCTCCCCGTGCGCCTTCGGGAAATCCAAAATGTTGCGCACGTCGGCGGCGCGGAAGGAATAGATGCTCTGCGCGTCGTCGCCCACCAC
>CAZCMI010000031.1:0-6410 GCA_964499955.1 uncultured Gammaproteobacteria bacterium | reverse complement strand
TCTGCGGCATCGGGCCGTCGGCGGCCGAGACCACCAGGATCGCCCCGTCCATCTGGGCGGCGCCGGTGATCATGTTCTTGATGTAGTCCGCGTGGCCCGGACAGTCGACGTGCGCGTAGTGGCGCTTGTCGGACTCATATTCCGTGTGGGCCGTGGCAATGGTAATGCCGCGGTTCTTCGACTCCGGAGCCTTGTCCAGGTCGTCGATACCCTTCTTCTGGGCGGTCATGCCCTTGGCGTTCAAGACCGCGAGAATGGCCGCCGTGGTGGTGGTCTTGCCGTGGTCGACGTGACCGATGGTGCCCACGTTCACGTGCGGCTTGGTGCGCTGGAAAGCTTCTGCCATACGTTAGAAGAACGTTGGGATGTTCCGCTCCGACCGTGAGGCGGCGAGGAACAGCCCAAGAGTGAATAAGTTAGTTGCCTATAAAAGGTGGCCGAAGTGTAACAGAACCCCTTGAAACGCGCAAGGGGTTCCCTCCCTATTCTACGGGCTCCAAATAGAACTGTTCTTCCCCGAAATCGTCTTCGTCACCGGCGACAGGGGGGAGATGTTCGGAAACAGGCTCATTTTCAGCCGGTTTTGCCGCGGCGGCCGGTTCCGGCGGAAGAGGCGTGACCGCGTCACGGGGAGAAACGGGCGGAATGACGGACGCGGCGGGGGGCGGAACGGCGGGGGTTGCGGGTGCCGGGCGTGCCGGTTCGTCTTCAATCGCGACGGAAACGATGGAATCCGGCGTCGGCGGCGAAGGGATGGACCGGACAGGCACGGATTGAGGCTTGGGGGCCGGAGGAGGCGAAACCGGTTCATCGCTCAAAAAGGCCTCGTATTGATCCAAACCCATCACAACAAAGACGTCCGTTCCTTCCGGATCGGTAACGATGATGCGGTCGCCCGTGCGACGGGCCAGGTGAAGGATGCGACGGAAGGCCTGATTCATAGGGAATAGAGGCATTGTTGGGCCGTTTTCCCCATCCTGTCAAGCGGAACCCTTGACGTATTCCTCCTGTTCTGCTATGCTCCTTTCTTCTGTTGGTTGCAACCCAGACGTTCAGACGGCCCGGTTCCCGGGCATTGAGTACAGAAGCTCCCGAAGACACGACAGGATGTAGTAACACTGTAAGCCTGACACCGTCTCTTCCGTCCGAATGAAACCGCCCGTCCCCATCCGGGGGCGGGCGTTTTGCTTTAGCGCTCGCGTTTCGCCAATTCGTTCCACTCGCGTACGACGGCCGCGACGTCCTGTTCCGTTACGCACGGCTTGGACGTAGGGCATACGCGACGGCGGACTCCCATGCGCTTGAGATGCGCTCCGATGACGTCGTCGGCCTGACGCAGCGCGGGGTCCTGGCGCAGGGCGCGCGCGGCCGCCTTTTGCCGCTTCACGCCAGCTTCCTTCACGGACACGTCGGCCGTATGGCGGTTCTTGGCCTTCTTGGACGCCTCGTGCATCAACCCCAGGCGGACGCGATGGGCGCCGACGGCTTCCACCGCAACCCGGGCGCAGGCCTCGTCGATCAGGTCGATAGCCTTGTCCGGCAGATGGCGGGCCTTCAAGGAACGCGAGAGCGACACGGCGGCCTTGAGCGCCCCGTCCGTCACGTCCACGCCGTGGTGGGCTTCATACAACGGCCGCACGCCCTGCAGGACGGAAAGCGCCGCCGCGGGCGTCGGTTCCGCAACGAACACGGGCTGGAACCGGCGGTCCAGCGCGGGTTCGGGGCGGATATATTTTTCGTATTCGTCCAAGGTGGTGGCGCCGATGACGGGCAGGTCGCCGCGCGCCAGCACGGGCTTCAACAGGTCGGACGCGGACAACGCGCCCTCCGTGCCCTTGGTTTGCTCCACCAGGTGGATTTCGTCGATGAACAAAATGGTGCTTCGCGGGGCATCCTCCAATTCCCGCGTGACGGACCGCAAACGTTGCTCAAACTCCCCGCGGAATTTCGTGCCGGCCACCAATTCGCCCATATTCAATTCCAACACGCGCTTCCCCGCCAGGGACGGCGGCACGTCGCCTTCGGCAATGCGCCGTGCCAACCCCTCCACAATGGCCGTTTTCCCCACGCCCGGCTCTCCCACCAACAACGGGTTGTTCTTGGTGCGGCGGTTGATGACGTAGATGATGCGGTCGATTTCCTCGTCCCGCCCCACGACCGGATCCACCAGGCCGCGGCGCGCGCGTTCCGTTAGATCGTGCAACAATCCGCCCGTCTTGCGGCCCGCCCGTTTCTTTCGGAAAAGCCAAAACGCCCATCCGGCCAAGAGGAGGAGGGCGAAATAGGCGGAAAAGGTTCGAAGGAATTCCTCCGGCATAGGCAGCGAAAACGCGCGTCCTAGAATTGAACGGCCGTCCCAAACAGCGGGAACGAGGATCCTGGATGGCGGTCCGAGAACGGCACGACGCCGTCGGACCAAACGAAGCCGGGCAAGGACGGAATGTCCGGCCGGCGCACCAAGTCGATGCGCATGACGTCGTCGAGCGTGGCGCTGGCGCGGGAACTGTCCACGCGCAGCATGAGGGTGCGCGTCCCG
Organism: uncultured Gammaproteobacteria bacterium; assembly: GCA_964499955.1. Classification (GTDB taxonomy): domain Bacteria; phylum Patescibacteriota; class Patescibacteriia; order UBA9934; family GWF2-40-263; genus JAJYIV01. Next base: position 3,874 of record CAZCMI010000031.1, on the reverse strand, counting down.
CCCGCGGGAACAACGAGCGGTTCGCGATTGCCCGCCGCGGTGAAATCAACCACCGCGTAGGCTACGTTGCGGCCGGGAGCGCACGGCGCGCCGTCCGCCTGGAAGAACGACCAGTCGCCCGGGTCTTCCAACCGGCGGTCGGGATCCGTGGCGTCGCGCAAGCCCCAGTGGGACGAGCGGCCAAGCTGTTCGCACAGCAACCATTGAGACGCGCCTTTGTCCGTGCCGCCGAAGCGGAACGTCATCGTCCGCACGGACACGGGGCCGCCGCGGGAAGCGGACAGTCCGAAGCGCAGCACTTCCGTCAACGACGGCGTCATCGTTGTTTCCGGCGGCGTGATTGGGTGGAGTGACGGAACGGAACGGGCGAAGGCGAACGACCGGGCGGAGAAAACGCTGGTCGTCCCTTCCCCGTCGAAATCCACGTATGGCGTTCCCGTGCGCATGCCGAGGGCTTCAAAACCGGGTGCGGCGTCCGTGAGAACGAACGCGGAAACGCGGCCGGCCAAGTCGGCAAAATACGGTCCGGCGTCCGCAGCCAAGGACACGACCGCCTCCGGGTTTACGGGAACGTCGAGGCCGGAGAACAGGACGCGGCCGTCGGCTTCCGGCCGGGCGGTGGCCACGCGCGTCGTGCCGTCCACGCCGACGTAGGACAAGGAAAACATGACGAACGGGCTGGAAACGGACGTGCACGGGCCGGTTGTGGGCGCGCCGGAACAATGTGCGAACGCCAAGCGCCGCACACGCACCGGTTCGGCGTCCGTGGCGCGCAGATCGACCATCAAACGGAATGAGCCGAGGTCCACGCCCGCTTGTTCCGCAACCACGGCGGAAGACGTATCGGCGGGTTCGGCGGAAACGCGCAGGAACGGCGCCGGGCTTCCCCCAGCGAAAGGAGGTGGCACGGGTGCGTCCGGTGTGCCGGGCACGGAGGGGGCGCCAACGGACGGCGGCGCCACGACTGCATCCGGCTGCTCCACGCCTCCCGCCACCTGTATCATGTAGGAGTTGCCGCGCGCGTTAAACGGCCCGGGAACCAAGCCAAACGACACGCCGTTCGGTTCCACATTGGCCGTCCCGACCACCGCGCGCACGGCGGAGGTGTCCGGCATGACCAGGGCGAGCGCCGCCGACGGAGCGCCGCCGCGCACGTCGCACACAACGCGAACATACGTCCATTGGCTGCCGGAAATACGCATGTCCGTGGCAAACGTCAGGCGCTGCGTGCCCGGCAACGGATCAACGGGGCCGGAAACGCGCTGGTCCGGCGTCGTGTACAATCCGCAATTCGAAAGAATGGACGCCGCGTCCACGGGCGCCTGGTTCGATCCGCGCAACGTGCCGTTGCCATCCGTTACGACGTCAAACGCCAACTCGCGCACGGATACCTCTTCGCCCCACCCGCGCAAACGCAGTCCGACAACCGGCACGGCCCGGTCCCCCGCCCGCACGGACGCCGGCGAACGGCCCGGTGCCTCGGCTGCCACGGTGAGTGCGGTGCGCGAACGGACGACCGTAACCGCCGCGGCCGCCGCGGCGATACCGACAGCGGCAAACACAAGCACGGCGGTTTTGAGCGCGAGCTGGATATTCGTCTGCACGGCGGTACCGTGGTGTGCGGCAAGGCGGACGCGGGAAGAAGCGGACAAACGCTTGGAGGGCATACGACCGAATTATTTCGGTCATTGTACCACAAGGCCGACCCTTACGCGCGAACGATCCGTTCGATTTCTTCCTGCGCGCGCCGGATGTCCCGATACAAGGCGAGCTGTCCGCGCACCCGCGCCAGGTTGTGCGCACGGCGCGAATCGTACCGCGACGCGTCCCAGCCGAAATACGTGTCGTTGAAATAATCCGCCAAAAACCGGGACGACAGTTCCAAGGTGATCAGTCCGATTCCCCGCCCCACCGTGGCGATTTCCTCTTCCGTCAGAAATGCCGCTCCGGCACGATAGGCCTTCCATCCGGCCTCAAAGATATCCAACCGGAACGCATTGTCCGCCCGGTCTTCTTCCACGCCGCACCAGGAACGGAACGCGTCGCCCAGTTCCACCGCGATCGGGCGGCGGTTGCAGGTATCCAAATCCACCAAGGCCATCGCGCGGCCATCCGCGTCAAAAAGGATGTTTGAAACCTTCGGATCGCCGTGGATGACGCGCACAGGCAAACCGTCCGGCAGGAAAAGCGCGGGCAGTTCTTCACGAATGAGAGCGACATCCTCCGCCACAGCCGCCATCAACGGCGAATCCTCATGTGCCTGCACCGCTTCTTCAAAAGCGGCATAAATCGCCGGCGTGTCGTGCAAGACTTTCTCCGAACGGAAGACGTGCGGAAAATCCGCCATCGCCGCATGGAACCGGGCGTACACAGCTCCGGCCTCGCGGGCCATCTCCGGCGTTTCCACCCGATGATGGGTCACGCCGCCCGGCAGGTAGGTCTGCATGCGCCAAGGCTTCCCTTCTTCGTCTTGCACCAACACAGAACCCGCCACGGAACGCACGCAGCGCGGCGCTGGAAACCCCTTCGAAGCCAAATGCTCCGTGACATTCCAAAAGTCCTCCGCAACGGCCACGCTCGAAAGCACGGGATGCAACCGCTGAAGCACGAACGTTCCCTGCTCCGCTTCAACCTTGAACGTAGAATGGATCAAACCGGCCGTGACCGGTTCCACGGACCGAACGGCGCCAATGGGAAAGGCAGCAAGAACAACGTCAGGAATGGGAAAAGCCATACGCCGGGAATGATAGCACGAACATTGCGCGAAAAAACAACCCCCCTGTATGGGCAAGTCAAACGTGTGGATAACAAAAACGCTCCCCGTGCAGGGAGCGTTTTTTGAAGCTAGATGCGGCGACTGACGCCGGCGCGGGCTTCGATGATTTCCTTGGCGACGTTGGACGGCACTTCCTCGTAATGGTCGAATTCCATCGTGGAGGAGGCGCGGCCCTGGGTCATGGAGCGCAAGGTCGTGACGTAGCCGAACATTTCGGCGAGCGGCACGAAGGCGGTGACCACGCGGACACCGGCGCGTTCGCCCATTTCCTGGATCTGGCCGCGCTTGGAGTTCAGGTCGCCGACGACGGTACCCATGAACTCTTCCGGCGTGACCACTTCCACCTTCATCATCGGTTCGAGCAGGACGACGCCCGCCTTTTTACAGGCCTCCTGGAAAGCCATGGAACCGGCGATTTTGAAGGCCGCTTCGTTGGAGTCCACGTCGTGGTAGGACCCGTCGAACACGGTGACCTTCACGTCCAGCACCGGGTAGCCGGCGAGCACGCCGCGCTGGGCGGCTTCCTCGGCACCCTGGCCGATCGGCTTGATGAACTCGCGCGGAATGGCGCCCCCCTTGATTTCTTCGAGGAACTCGAAGCCCTTGTTGGGTTCGCTCTTTTCCACGCGGAGGACGGCGTGGCCGTATTGGCCGCGGCCGCCGGACTGGCGGATGTACTTCCCTTCCGCCTCGGCCGTGCCCTTGATGGTTTCACGGTAGGACACCTGCGGCTTGCCGACGTTCGCCTCGACGTTGTACTCGCGCTTCATGCGGTCAACGATGATGTCGAGGTGCAGCTCGCCCATGCCGGAAATGATGGTCTGGCCCGTTTCCTCGTCCGAACGGACGCGGAAGGTCGGGTCTTCCTCCGCCAGCTTCTGCAAGGCGGTGCCCATCTTTTCCTGGTCGGCCTTGGTCTTGGGTTCGATGGCGATGGAGATGACCGGTTCCGGGAACACGATGGCTTCCAAGAGGACCGGATGGTCCGGGTCGCACAGCGTGTGGCCCGTGAAGGTGGTCTTGAGACCCACGGCGGCGGCGATTTCGCCGGCGAAGACTTCTTCTACTTCCTCGCGGGAATTGGCGTGCAAGCGCACG
>CAZCMI010000030.1:0-6951 GCA_964499955.1 uncultured Gammaproteobacteria bacterium | reverse complement strand
TCCTCCCGCACGAGCGTAAACGCATCGCCCCCGTCCGGGTCAAATACGACTTCGGGAAGCCGACGCGCGTGCCGCCGAACCCATGCGCCGGTTCCAAACGCTCCACCCCGTTCCTCGTCGCCGGTAATGAGCAGGCCAACGGGCGCATCGGGATGCCGGGAAAGGACGTGTTTCATGGCGACAGCCAACGCGGCCGTCGGTCCCTTCATATCGTAGGCTCCGCGTCCATACAGGCGGTCTCCGTCACGTTTCATGGAGAATGCCTTCGCGTCCCTGGCGGGAACGACATCCATATGTCCAAGAAGAAGGATGCGGGGAACGGAAACGCCTCGAGGAGCGAACAGATCGTTCAGGACCGGACCCTTCCCGTGACGCCGAACGGCATGCGCGCCAAAAAACGCCTCGAACGTGGCGGCGGTCCGTTCGATCTCATCCGTCTGATCATGCGTGCTTCGGCACGCCACGAGCTTCCGCGTCAATCGGATGATTTCATCGCCCATATCGTTCACATTATAACAAAAACGCCGTGCCACGAAGACCTTGTCTCTTTGAATGATCTCGGCTATTGTCTCTGAACCTCGTTCCTTTCACGCCGCCACAAACCAAATGAGGAGATAAAATGCGCTGGGTATTTGACCTTGACGACCTGCTCTACGGCCCCGGCCGAACTACATGCGATGCGTTTGACGCATGTCTGCGGACATGGACTGTCGAGCGTGGTCTGTTCATCTCACACGAATACGATGTGCGCATGGCGGAACTGAAGAACGCGCACCGAACCCGATACGCAGCCATCGCCCTGTGCCAAGGCTTCGACCTTCCATTCGATGAGTGCATCGGTGAAATCGTCGACACGATGATCCTGGATCGCTTGGCCTTGGCACGATGGGCCCTGCCGGACGATATCCGGTGCTTGCCCGGAGAAAAAGTTGTGTTGTCCAATTCGCCGGAGCCGTTCGCCCAACGCATGGTACGGCTCCTTGGGTTGGAACATGTGTTTTCTAGCGTACACGGCATCACGCCGGAATATCCGGACATGAAACCGTCCCCTGCCGCCTACGACCGCGTCGATGCACCGGACCGTCAGCTCGTCATGGTGGAGGACACTGAGGAAAACCTACGCGTTCCCCACGAACGCGGATGGCGGACCATCCTGGTTTCCAAGAACCCGCCCACGGGAACGTCGCCCTGGATTCACCACTACGTGAAAACGGTGGCAGATATCCGGTACCTCTCCATCTAATCGGCTCACACGGCCGATTTTTTTGTTCTACCAATGGACGAACATGCGTGCGCAGGATTTCCATCACACCCGCCGTCATCGGCTCGGATGAAACGGCGTCCGCAATCGCGCGCAGTTCCGGAATCGCGTTCGCCACTGCGTAAAGACGGTGCACGAACGGACGCAGGGCCACGTCGCCCGAACCGTCTCCGACGGCCACAAGCAGGCAATCCGCATGCTCCCGTTTCACGCGTGCCAAGGCCGTGCCTTTATCCACGCTGGGAATGTCGACCGTCACGGTTCCACCGTGCGCATGCGCCGTCGCTACCAACGGTATATCGTCAGATGCAAAAGAGGCGTTCAAGGCATCAGCCGTACGGCACGCGATCTCCGGGTTGATTCGTCCGTCAATCCGATGATGGATGCTGCCGGAATACAAACGGTACGCGTTCAGGAAGAAATGAAGTTCGTCGCGCGTTTCCCGACCGCTTTCCACCATCGCCGTCGTATCTCCGACTTCCAGCGTGGCGCCGGGGAATTCTCGCGCCACAACATGGCCCATGGCCCGCCTGACCAAATCCGGAATATCGGACGGTACTCCTGGAAAGAGGCGGCGCTCTCCGTTGATCTGGTTCATGACGTATGCGCCGTTTTCCAAGATGAACGGGCCGTCCAAATGAAACGCGCGAACAACGGACTCCACGTCTTCGACCGCCCGATTTGAATTCAAGCCGAACCGGACGCCGCGCGCCCGCAAATCGTCAATCAACGAGGGCAGCCCGTCCGCATTCGGTTTTTGATCCAAACCGATGAGGGTGCCGTCGATATCCAAAAATACGATGATGGCGGGCATACAAAATTTACTTACGCGCGCAACTCCCCGGCTTTTTGCACGAACGCGCGGATTTTTTCCACGTCGTACCGCCGTGCGGGGCCGACGACGTTCGGGCCGTTCCGCGATCCCGCGTCAACCGCTCCTTCCTTGAAAGCCGTCCCAACGATGTAGCCGTCGAGCGACGGCGCGTACGAGGAGATGTTTTCCGGCGTCATCCCGCTGCCCGCCAAGACAAGCGCGTTCCCGCCCGCCGCTTCCTTCGCCAGGGCGCATTGTTCCCATGACGGCGGGTGGCCGGTCCATTCGCCCGTCACGATCACCGCGTCCGCTCCCGCCGCCAACGTGTCCCGCACGGATTCCGCGAACGCGCGCGGACGGACCAGGCGGGCGTGTTTGACCTGGACGTCTGCCAAAATCAACACATCGTCCGCTCCGGCGTCCATGCGTTCCCGCCGCACCTGTGCCGCGTCGGCCACAAACGTCCCATAGGCCGTTTCCACGTCGTCGGCGAAGACGGGGACGCGGACCATCCGCCCGCCATACGCCTTGCACAGGCGGAATCCCAGGCGATAATCGTTCCACAAGGGCGCGACGCCCCACGGCACACCTGCCCGCGGCGCCAAATCGGCCACCAACCGTTCGAAATGCGCGGCCGTCGGAGGGGGCAGCCGTTCGAACTTCGGGTTGTCGAAGTTATTCTCGAAGATCACCGCGTCCACGCCGCCGGCACGGAGCGCCTCGAGGTCCGCGCGGGCCCGCGCCAATACGACGTCTTCGCCTTCAAACGCCGGGTCGCCTTCGAGCGGGGAAAAATGGACCATGCCGATCACTCCCGGCACGGGAAAAAGAGGAGAGGACATAATGGATATAGCGACTTCATGGTGAGAAAAACGGGCACTGCCGTCAAGCAGCGCCCGAGAGAGCGTCAGATCGCAGCGGCATCCGCCGCGAGAGATTCCGTCAGGCGGACATACGCGTCCACGAACGCACGGACACGTCCGTCCGTCAGCGCGTCGCGGCACTGGCGGAAGCGGGCCTTGAGCGCGTCCGGAGACGGTCCGCGCGCGGTCAACTCCCGGTCCTCGTCCATGTCCTGGACGAGGTAGAGCGGCAACGCCGCGTTCATCGCCAACAGGTCCACGAGCTGACGGTCGTCCTCCTCCCCAGCAAGGGTCGCGAGGTTCGCCGCGTGGATGACCTCCTGGTCGTTCGGAATGAACGGGGAGAGGGGGTTCGGAAACGCCGCGCCGAAGTTGGCGGGCGTCAGAACGAACGTACCCGCATACCGTCCAGCCTGGACGAACGAAACGACGGAGGCGACGGGCGAAAGTTCGTCCAAGATGATGCGTCCGCGCAGGCGTTCCTCTCCATTGGCTTCCTCCGTGGAGAGGCGCTCGGACATTCCGCCGACCACCGCGATATTTCCCACGCGGAACGTTCCGTTCCGTCCCAGCAGCTCGTACGCCTTGGCTACCACGTCGGGACGCATCTTCTCGTTCACTCCGATCACCTTGTCGAGCCGGGTGTCGGGACCGACGGGCGGTGTCATGGGACCGATCAGATGATTGATGGTCTCACGACGCGGATGAAGGTGCGAGAGATCGTGCACCGTCTTCCACGCGTGGGCGTCCGTGTAGTGAAACGGTTCCGACGAAGCCAACCGTTCCTGGACGTCCACGGACGGAATATCCACCACGATTCCCAGCCGTTCGATGGCGTTGGTGGAACCGACGGCGGACGTGTTGCTGTACGAACCGTGCTTGGCCGTCTTCACGCCCAGCGCGGCGAGCGTCAGTGCGGAGAGCGTGGAGCCGTTGATGGTCTTGCGGCGACGGGCGTCGCCGTTGACCAGCACGCCGCGGTCGCCTCCCATACCGCATGTCTCCACGACGCGGGCCCCGTACGACGGGAACCGCATCACGTCCATCATCGTGGCCGTGACGAATCCCGCGACCTCTTCGGCCGTCAGTCCCACCCACGCTTCCTTCATGGCCAGACCAGACAACATCTCCCGGGCAGCGAGGACATTCCCCTCTGGGCCGAAGTCATCCGCCGTACCGAACAGACGGTCCGCCAGGTATGCGTTTGACGCACGCAAGACGTAACACATCGCTGCGAACGCGGCCTCGAAACTCAGGTGGCGCGACAAGGTGGCGCCCACCAGGTCCCGGTACCCGTGGTCCTTGAGCGTACCCGCCAGCTTGGCCTGCAACGGATCAAGGTCGCGGGGCTGGATCAACGCCTCCCGCATGCGCACCTTGAGCGGGTACGCGTCGTCAATTCGAATCTTCGTGACCTTCATGGCGTCTTCCTCCGATTGAGAGTGAACGGAAAATCCCGCCCTCTGAGTCCTGAAAATTTCAGGACTCAGAGGGCGGGATTTCCGCGGTGCCACCTCTGTTCGCCTGCCCTTTAATTAAGGGCAGGCCTTGACGCACATCTTTGCATGCGTTTCCCCATGGTTACGGGGGGATCCGGGCCGCCACCCTTGCGAGCAGCAGCCGCCTCTTCCGGGTCCAATTTCGCGAAACGCTTTGGCGGGGCTCACACGGTCCCCCGCTCGCTGGTCAGGGAGCAGTTTCGGTACTTCATCCGGAATACGAACGGCGTTGGTTGTTCTGAATGATCTGGAGAAACCGTAGCAACGTTCCAAAAAGATGTCAATAAGAGGAACCTGAATTCAGCGATGCTTCTTGCCCGCTCCTTGACATGACCGCCAGGCGTATCTACAGTACCGGCGCGCAATTCCTGCGCGGACGTAGCTCAACTGGCAGAGCAGCGGTCTCCAAAACCGCGTGTTGCAGGTTCGAACCCTGTCGTCCGCGCCATTTCTCCTCGCGCTTCCGAACCGGAAGCGCTTTTTTCTTTCCCCATTGACAAACGCATCGGCACAGGCTTAGGATTTGGGCGCGAGGCCCTTTTCCCATACCGCCTTGCAAGGAGGATAACCGTGAAGCCCAAAGACGACTGGCACTGGCCCGAACGCCCCCGCACCCATGACGCCGCCGGACGGCTGCTGACCGACCGTCTCCGCGGTCTGACGTCCCCCTACGAGGCCGACCGCCCGCCGTTCTGCTACCCGGGCACCACGCTGAGCGTGGCCCGTCTGGGCCGCGCCAAGCACCTGGTCGGCCTGCAGATCAACCACATCGGCACCCACACGCACCGCCGCGCGGAGCGCGACCGGCAAGCGGAAGGGGGGTTCGACGACACCCAGTCGATGGAAGCTGAGGCCGTCTGGATGCTTTCCAGCATGATGGGCGGCACACGCGATACCGTCGACGGCTATTTCTGCGGCGGCGGTACCGAAGCCAACCTCATGGGCGTATGGATCGGGCGCGAGTACCTCCGCGGCCACCCCGACCCCATGGACCGCGGCATCGCCGTGCTGTGCACGCCGCTGACGCACTACTCGGTGCACAAGGCCTGCGCGATCACGGACATCGGCCAAAGCGGGTTGCGGGTCTGCGAACGGTGCGGCCACCCACACCAGTTCGTCCGCGACCCCCGCGGCACCGGCGTAGCCTACGTCGGCATGAATGACCGCGGCGAGATGGACGTTGCCGCACTCGAGCGGACGTTCCGCCTGCTGTACGCGGACGGGTTCCGTCGGTTCATCGTCGTGGGCAACGTCGGCACGACGGCCCTCGGGTCGGTGGACCCGGTCGCGGAGATCGGCGCGTTCATCGAGCGGCAGGAACGCGACACGCTCGCCCGCTTCTACCTGCACGTGGACGCCGCCTTCGGCGGGTTCACTGTGCCGTTCGTGGCGCCAGAGATCGCATTCGGGTTCGACGTCCCGCGCGTGATGTCGGTCACCGTTGACGGCGACAAGATGGGACGCCTACCCTATCCGGCGGGCATCTTCCTGTGCCGTCGCGACCTGCAGTCCTTCGCGGCACGCACAGTCCCCTACATCTCGGGACACCAGGATGACACGGTCTCGGGTTCTCGTAGCAGCCTCGCCCCCGTGCTCGCCTGGTTCCAGTTCCAGGACGAAGGAATCGAAGGACAGCGGGCCTACGTGAAAGCCTGCGTGCGGGCGCGCGACCGCCTGGCGGAGCTCGTGGAACGAGAATTCCGCCCGTTCGGCCGCCGGTTCGGACTCCTGCCCTTTTCCCCATGGGTGAACCTCCTGCCCCTGTCGCTACCCATGGATGGGACGCGCATCCCGGACGTGTTCCTGGAGGAACGCGCAGACGGCGTCCCCGCGCAGCTCAAGGGAACGGCGGGTATCCTCGCCCCATACCACATGCGCAGCGACTTCGTACCGTCCAACTGGGGCGACCCGGACAGCTGTCCCCGGGTGGCATACAAGATCTGCGTCATGCCGCACCAATTCGGCACGACGTCCGACGGTGAGCTGGACGACGCCAAACTCCGCCAGTTCGCCGCGGACCTGCGGGCCACCGAAAACGCCTGGAACGCCTGGGAATCCGGCGCCTAGGACACTCTCCCCGCCTCGTGCAAGAGGCGGGGTTTTCTTCGTCAACATGGCCAAGCATTGACCCGGCGGGTGGAAATTCAAGTCGTCACTCTGCGCCTGGACGAGGCACCTAAGATACGGCACTTCCTCATGGCACGCCCCTTCGCCGCCGCGCAGCGGCGGCGCTCAAAGAGGAACGATGGACTCGTCGTGCCCGCGAATTCGAAGAAGCGCGGCAGGACAAGATTCGCCGCCTCACGGGCGAACGCAAACGCCTGGCCGATAGGATCGCCGCGCGCGAGCGATCCTTGCGCAATCTCGAACAACACGTCGCTGCCGTTCCCAAGGACGGACAGGCGCTCACGCGCCTAGATCCCCCGTACGTGGAATTGGAACGATTGCACGGACAGCCCGCCCGCATCGCCCCCCCCCCCCCCCCAGCCCACGCCCCGGCTGCTCTTCCCCTCC
>CAZCMI010000029.1:0-7926 GCA_964499955.1 uncultured Gammaproteobacteria bacterium | reverse complement strand
TGTAGCGGGACTTGGGCTTGTACTTCACGACCGAGACCTTGTCGGCGCGGCCGTGCTCCACCACGGAGGCGGAGACCTTGGCGCCGGACACCGAGGGAGTGCCGACCTTCACGTCGGAGCCGTCTTCGTTGCCCACCATGAGGGGGTCCAGTTCCAGGGTGGAACCGGGGGCGGCGGTTTCGAGCCATTCGACCCGGAGGGAATCCCCTTCCTTGACGATGTACTGCTTGCCGCCGGTTTGAATCACCGCGATCATACGGAATTGCGCTCGCGGCTCCCGCGTCCCAGGTCGGGCCGGTTTGCCTGCGATCTTTACTTAATTAGCGGGCCAAATGTACCCGTCCGGCAGCAGAATGTCAAGCGCCGCCCCGGGGAGCAGGCCCCGGCGAGCCGCTTGCCCGGCCGGAAGTTCCAGCACGGCGTCTGCGGCGATTTCCGGGGTTCGGGCGGCCGGGAAGGTGCCTGGGGCGGGTGGCGGGGCGTTTTCCCAGAGTTCCACGACCCGACCGTTTTGCAGCCACAAAATGTCGATGGGAAACCGCATGTCCTTCATCCAAAACGTGTGGCGGGCGGGGGTGGGAAACAGGAACAGCATGCCCTGGTCTTCCCCTAACGACGGCTGGCCGGACAACCCTTGGGTACGGTCGGCGGGCGTGTCGGCGAGGTGCACGGAAATGGCTGCGCCGTCGGGGCCGACGACGGTGGCGTCCGCGCGCAGCGGGGCGACGCTGGCGGGCGGCGCAGATGCGTCTCGCTGGGCAGCGAACGAATGGATCCCGAGGGCGAACAATCCGCAGGCGCTCAACGCAGCCACGCCAAACACGATGAGGCGCGCGTGATGGTGCAGCCCGCGCGGCCGCGGTTGCGACCTCGGTTCAATTGGCGGCGGGGGTGCGGCGGCGTTCATATACGTCCAGGAAAATAATGGCGGCCAGCATCAACACGCCCAACAGGACGAGCGCGGCCAACTTGGCTCCGCTTTGCAGAAACAGCGCGGCCGTACCGAAGGCGGCGGCCACCAGGTAATACGCGACGGCCACGCGACGCTGGCTCCAGCCCAGGTCCAACAGCCGGTGGTGCAGGTGCCGGCGGTCGCCGCGCCCAACGGCCTTCCACCCGCCCGTGCGCAGGCGGCGCAGCACGGTCCACGCCACGTCGAGCAGCGGAATGCCCACCACCAGCAGGGCCGTGGCGAGCTTGCCGCCGGAAATGACGGCGAGCGTGCCGAGCAAAAACCCCATGAACGTGCTCCCCCCTTCGCCCAGGAAAATCTTGGCCGGGTGGAAATTGCGAACCAGGAAGCCGAGCGTCGCACCCAGGCCAACGGCCGCGAACAAAGCGACGTCGGGTTGGAAATACGCCACCGAAAGCGACAGGCCCAGTACCATGGCCATGCCCATGCCCGCCACGCCGGAAGACAGCCCATCCACGCCGTCGAGCAACTTGGTGGTGTACATCACCGCCAGCAGCCAGAAGAACACCAGCACGTCCGACTGCCACGAAGCCAGTTCGATGACGCCGGGCCCGCCGAAGCCGCCGAACGGGTTGGTGAGCTTGGAAATTTCGATGCCGCCTGCGATGGCCGCCAGTGCCGCCAACACCGGCGCGACGATGGAAACGTATGGCGGCAGGTTGAACCGGTCGTCCAAGGCCCCGCCGACCATCAACACCAGCCCGCCGACCAAAAAGCCGAGATACGGCGAGACCGTGACGGCGCCCGAGGTCAGCGTGCCGGAAACGGCAAGCAGGACCACCAAACACACCGCAACGGCCGCGAACGGCGCCAGCCCGCCCAACAGCGGCATCGGCTTTTGGTGGATTTTACGCGGCCCCGGCCGGTCAACGAAGCCCCAGCGCGGCGCCAGCCGCTCCAACGCCAACGCGCCCGCCAAGGCGAGCGCGAATGCGGCGGCAAACCAGATCAGGCGTTCCAAACCCATATCAATCCGATGGTAGCACGCGGCCGTCCTGTTACAACGCCTCGGCCGCTTCGATTTCAATCTTGCCGCCTTCGCCCAGCACGATGGTGTCGCGGCGCTGGACCCGGCCTTCCAGCAAGGCGTTGGCGATGGCGTTTTCCACTTCTTCCTGCACCACGCGGCGGAGCGGGCGGGCGCCGAATTTCGGGTCGAAGCCGCGGCGGGCCAGCTCGCGCACCGCTTCGTCCGTGGCGCGGAAGCGGATGCCGCGCGGCTCCAGGCGCTTGGCCACCTGCCCCACCATCAGGTGCGCGATGTTCTCCACGTCTTCCTGCGACAGCGGCCGGAACACGATGATGCCGTCGAAACGGTTGAGGAACTCGGGGCGGTAGATGCCGCGCAATTCTTGCTCCATCAGCCGCATGCGAATGTCCTCGAGCGGCGTGCCTTGCGTGACGGCGTCCTGGACGTATTCCGCCCCGGCGTTCGACGTGGCGACGATCACGGCGTTCGTGAAGTCCACCGTACGGCCTGCGGCGTCCGTCAGCCGCCCGTCATCGAACACCTGCAGGAACAAATTGAGTATGTCGGGGTGGGCCTTTTCCAATTCGTCCAACAAGATGATGGCGAAGGGGGTGCGGCGCACGGCTTCCGTGAGCAGGCCGCCTTCCCCGCTGCCGGGCACGCCGATGAGCCGCGCCACGCTGTCGGGGCGCTGGTACTCGGACATGTCGAAGCGCAGCAGGGCGTCCTCGCTGCCGAAATACGACTCGGCGACGGTCTTGGCCAGTTCGGTTTTGCCCACGCCCGTGGGGCCGAGGAACAGGAAGTTGGCGATGGGGCGCGCGTCAGAGCGCAATTCGGCGCGGGCGCGGCGCAGCGCGGAAGCGACGGCCTTCACCGCTTCTTCCTGGCCGATGACGCGGCCGTGCATGCGTTCCTCCAAGTGCAGCAACGTGTCGCGTTCCTCCGACGCCACCTGGGTGAGCGGAATGCGGGTCTTGGCGGCCACCACCGCGGCGACGTCTTCGGCCGTCACCAAGGCGTCCTTTCCTTTGTTCTTGGCCACCTCCACCGCCGTCTCACGCGCCACTTCCACGGCCTTCTCCGGCAGGAACCGGTCGTGGATATACCGGTCGGAGAGGGTCACGGCCTGCTCCACGGCCTGATACGTAAAGAGGGCGCCGGCCTGCTGTTCGATGAAACCGACCTGGGATTCCAGGATGCGGATGGCTTCGTCCCGCGCCGGTTCGTCCACGGCGACCTTCTGCAGGACCCGGCCCAGCACGCTGCGCTCCACGCGGGAGGCGTACGCTTCGGGCGTGGCGGTGGCGATGGCGAAGGTGAAGCCGCGGCCGAGGAAATCCGTGAGCATGGGCAGCAATTCGGGGGCGTCGGCCAGCTGATCGACGTCCGGCAACATCAAGACGACGTTGCGGGCGCGCGCGGCGTCGGCCAAGACGGCCAGCAGGCGTTCCTGCGCCTCCCCCGGCGAGCCGCCGGCCAACAGGTGCGGGATGGACAGACGCACCAGGCGTTTGTCCTGCAGGAGTTTGGGCACGCGCTCCTCGGCCATGCGTTCGGCCAGCCCGGCGACGATGGCGTCCTTCCCCACGCCCGAGGGGCCGACCAGCACCACGCTCTGCCGCCCGCCCTCGATGACGCGCAGCAAATCAGCCATTTCCCGATCCCGGCCCACCAAGAGCGGCAGCTGCCCGCGCACGGCGGCGGCGGTCAAATCCTCGGTGACGGCGTCCAAATCGGGCGTGGCCACGGCGGTCATGGCCCGGTCCATGTTGCCGGTAGGCTTGAAGGCGGCCTCCGCGCGGAAGCGGCGGTAGCGCTCGCGCAGGGTTTCGTTGATGCGCAGCCAGGCCACGGCGTTGGCGAGGGCCGGGGCGTCCACGCCGGCGTCCAACAGCAATTCTTGCAGGAAGGCGTCCGCGCGCACGGCTTCGGCGAAGAGGTCGAGCGGCTTCACGCGGGCGAACCCCTCGCGCCAGGCCGCGGCGGCGGCTTCCAACATCACGGTTTCGGCCTCGGGCGCGAATCCGTCGGTGGCGCCCTGTTCCAAGGAAGACAACTGGCGCCCAATCGGGTCTTTTACTTTCTCGAACGGCACGCCCAGGCGGCCGAACAGCACGGCGACGTCGTCGCCTCCCATAGCGCCCAGGGCGAGGTGCAGCGGCGCAACGGCCGCGTGCTGGAACCGTTCGGCGAAGGCCCAGGCCTCTTCCACCGCCGTGACGGCCTCGGGGGCGAAGATCCGCGCGGCGTTTTCCACCCGGCCTTTTTCATACGCACCCACTTCGGCCTGTACGTCGTCCCGACGGGGCGGCAGCGCGGCAGCCCGTTCCTTGCGGGCGAGGCGGTAGCCGAAAAACGCCCAGGCCAGCGCGGCAACGGACAACGCCAGGCCCGCGGAAGACGGCTGCAACCAGAAGGCCGTGTTGAGTCCCGCTTCCAGCCCATAGATGTACAGCCATTCGTAGCCGAACCAGGCCGTGGCCCCTCCCGCCGCGACGGCAGCGATCACGTTCACGGCGTTCGTGGAAATGTCGCGTGCGCGCCGCAGGGTGCGGGCGGCCGGATCCACGCGCTCCGTCCAGGCGAACGTGCGCGCGCCGATCGTCAGGGCGCGGGTGGGCGCAAACCGTTCGTTCATAGGAAGAGGATGCCCAGGTTGAACAAAATGCCCGAAACTGCGGCGATGGGCAGCAGCAGATACAGCAAGAACGCCACCCAGACGATGACGGCCCACACGCCGACGGCGATGCCGCGCAGCACCACCATGGCCAGGCGCATGAAGAAGCTGATGATGCGGCCCTCGGCGCCGGTCTCCCCGTACATCGGCACGAACAGGTTCTTCACCCACACGCCCAGGGCCAATTCGCGGGAGGCGTTGCGCACCCGCCGGGCGGCCCACCCGGCCATGCGCAGCACCCCCGCCGTGTACCACCACACGGGAAACCCAACCACGCCCCACACCAAATCCACGAAGACGTACTTGGTTGCCAACACCGCGACGTTTTGGGCCATACGCTCGCTAGTTTAGCACGAAAAACGCGCCGGCGCCTGGATGGGCGGCAGCGCGACAACGTGCTTCATTCTTTCTCCTTTAGGAACTGACGCCGAAAGGCATCCATTTCCACCCGCGTACGCAACACGACGGCTTTCGACGCGCGGTCGCGTACGAAGGCACGCATTGCGTCGTCCTGTGTCCACGTCCTTCGAACGATTCTCCACAGGAACGTCACGTCGTCCCAATGTGTCACTTCCGCATGCCGCCGTCCGCGTTCTACAACGGCACGCCTGATATGGTTCAGCAACCGCCGCCAAAGGGGAACGTCCAGGAAGACGACGAGGTCCGCCCGCTCCGCGATCATCGGCTGCACGCGCGGATACCATCCGTCCGAGACCCACGCGTCCTGGCGGATCGCCTCCTCCACCCGTTCGCGGATAAACGTCCGCACCCGCTCCTTCCCTGCCGCGTCGTCTTTTCGCAACGCATGCCCGCCCGCCTCGAACCACAAGCGGTCGAGTTGGATGTGCGGGACGCCAACCTTCTTGCTGAGCGCGGCCGCCAACGTGCTCTTTCCGCTTCCCGCGTGGCCGATGACGGTGATCCGCATACCTTCTACCGCCCCAAATACGCCCGCAACTCCTCCATCAGCCGCAGGTAGAAACGCAGGTTGTGGATGGTGGCAAGGCGCTGGCCCAGCGGCTCGCCGACGGTGAGCAGGTGGCGCAGGTAGGCGCGCGCGTGGGAGGCGCAGGTTTCGCAATCGCAGTGCGGGTCCACGCGGCCCGTGTTGAGCGCCTCGCGTTCGGCCGTGACGTTCACCTTTTCGTAGAACGACGACCCGTCCGGGTCCGCCGCCACCGCCGCCCAGTCCACCGTCGCCGGGTCCTGCTTCCACACGAACAGCGTGCCGTGGCGCGCGTTGCGCGTGGGCAGCACGCAGTCGAACATGTCGACGCCCTGGAAGACGTTGTGGACGATCTCCTCCGGCATGCCGCCGCCCATGAAGTAGCGCGGCTTGTCCGCCGGCAGGATGTCCGTGATCGCGCGCACGATGCGGTACATGTCCGGGCGCGGTTCACCCACCGACAGCCCGCCGATGGCGGACCCGTCGAAGCCGACGTCCATCAGCCCGCGCGCCGAGCGTTCGCGCAGGTCCTCGTGCGTACCGCCCTGGACGATGCCGAAGAGCTTGGAACCGGCGGGGCTTTGGAACGCCTCCTTCGAACGCTTCGCCCAGCGCAACGAGCGTTCCATGGCGTCCTCGAACCGTTCGCGGGCGGATTGGCCGTCCGCCACGTCGTCGAACTGCATCACGATGTCGGAACCGATGGCCGCCTGCATTTCCATCGAACTCTCGGGCGTGATCTTCACCTTCGCCCCGTCGATGTGGGAATTGAACGTGACGCCTTCTTCTTCCGTCTTGCTGATCTTCGCCAAACTGAACACCTGGAACCCGCCGCTGTCGGTGAGGATGGGCCGCTGCCAGTTCATGAAGGCGTGCGAGCCGCCGAGCTTCCGCATGGCGTCCAAGCCGGGGCGCAACAACAAATGATAGGTGTTGTTGAGGATGATCTGCGCGCCGAGCCCTTCGACGTCGGCGGACGACAACGTCTTCACGCTGGCCCGCGTGGCGATGGGCATGAACACGGGCGTTTCCACCGTGCCGTGCGGCAGCGTGAGCCGCCCGCGCCGCGCCTTGCCGTTGGTCTTGAGGAGGTCGAACATATCGGCGCGAACGTACCAGGAAAAAACGCGGTTGTCGATGCTTGACCATGCCCCGTTCCCGTGCTAGGTTCTCCCCTTCTCCGGCCGCGGCAATGAAGCCGACGACGGATGAAGACCGCAGAAAGGAAGGGGCACAATGGCGTACGAACGGAATGCGGCCACCATTGCCGCCGAAAAAGCGGAACGGGCCTTGCACGCGGAATTGAAGAAGCGGGGCGCGCGCATCATGCGTTCCCCGATCATGGACATGCGGCCCTACTGCGTTGACCTCCAGGTCACGTCGCTGCGCGGACGACCGCTCTCCCGCGCCGTGGAAATACAGATCACGTTGGAACTGGACAATCCGCACAAGATGGATCAGTTCCTCCGCGCCCAGTGCTACGCCGCGAACGCGCAGCGCGTCTACGTGGAATTGTGGGACGCGGGCGTCGCGCCGAGGGCGGCCGACCTCCTGGTCCAATGGATAACCGATTGGTCCGCGGATCCGGGACGGGCTCCGCCCCACGTGTTTTTGCGGGTCGGGCCGACAGGCGCCGTTCACGCGCTGCTGGAGGAACGGATCAACCACGTCTTTGCTCTCCGCGCCCCCACGCACCCCGAGCGGCGCCGGGGCACCCTCGACGCGTTGGTCAAAAACCACGTCCGCATTCGCCTCGCCGACCAGACGTTTATCGTCATCCCCCTCCGCCACGCCCGGAAACGGCTGCGCATCCGCCTACGGGAACTCCAGGCGCGGGGCAAACCGTTTCCGAAGGGACAGTCCGTCAGCTTCCTGCCGGGAAGGCCGGACAAAAGCGGCATCCCCGTGTTCTTCCTGAGGTAGCGTGACGCACGACGGCCGCACCCGCTCTGGGGCGCGGCCGGTTTTTTATTCCTCCTGCGCGTACCCCCCGCTCTGCAAATTCCACAAGCGCTTGTACGTGCCGATGCGGTCCAGGAGCTGGGCGTGCGTGCCCTGGTCCGCCACGCGGCCGTTTTCCACCACGACGATGCGGTCCATTTCCATGATGGTGGACAGCCGGTGCGCGATGACGATGACCGTCTTGTCGCGCATGAGTTCGCGCAGCGCGGCCTGGATCAGCCCCTCGGATTCGGAATCCAGCGAGGACGTCGCTTCGTCGAGCACCAGGATGGGCGTGTCCGCGAGGATGGCCCGGGCGATGGCCACGCGCTGGCGCTCGCCGCCGGAGAGCTTCACGCCGCGCTCGCCCACCAGGGTATCGTAGCCGTCGGGCAGCTGCGAAATGAAGCCGTGGC
>CAZCMI010000028.1:0-8268 GCA_964499955.1 uncultured Gammaproteobacteria bacterium | reverse complement strand
TTCAAGGTCACGGGCGTGATGAACATCACGGACGTCGGCCACCTTACGGGCGACGCCGACGACGGTGAGGACAAAATGCTCGTCGCCATGCGCCGGGAAGGGAAGACGGCCTGGGACGTCGCCGCATTCTACGCGGACGCCTTTTTCCGCGACCTCGACCGGCTGAACATCGAACGGATGGAGCACTATCCCCGCGCCACGGAGCACATTCCCGAGCAGATCGCCCTGGTGAAGCAACTGGAAGAGAACGGCTTCACGTACCGCACCTCCGACGGCGTGTATTTCGACACGTCCAAGCTGCCGGAATACGGCCGCCTGTCGGGGCAGAAGGCCGACGAGAAAAAGGCCGGCGCCCGCGTGGACATGGGCGAGAAGAAAAATCCAACGGACTTCGCCTTGTGGAAGTTCTCCGCCGAGGGGGCGAAGCGGGACATGGAATGGGAATCGCCGTGGGGCGTCGGGTACCCCGGCTGGCACCTGGAATGCTCTGCCATGGCCAAGAAATACCTCGGCGTGCCCTTCGACGTGCACACGGGCGGCGTGGACCACATCGCCGTGCACCACGAGAATGAAATCGCCCAGACGGCGGGCGCGGACGGCGCGCTCGAGGCCAACCTGTGGCTGCACAACGAATTCATCACCGTGGACGGCGGCAAGATGAGCAAGTCGCTGGGCAACGTCTACACGCTCGATGACCTGGCGGCGAAGGGGTTCGACCCGCTCGCCCTGCGGTACTTTTTCCTCGGCGCCCATTACCGCGCCAAGCTGAACTTCACCTGGGACGCGCTGGAGGCGGCGCAAAACGCCTTGAAGCGCCTGCGCGGGCTGGTGCGATCGTGGGGAGAGCCGGGCACGGCGGACCCGCAATACGAACGGTCGTTCGACGCCGCCTTGGACGACGACCTCAACGTGCCGCAGGGATTGGGCGTGCTGTGGCAGTTGGCGGAAGACGATCAGGTGGTCCCGGCCGACAAGCTCGCCACCGTGCTGGCCTTCGACCGCGTGCTAGGCTTGAAACTGGCCGATGAAGTGGGAAAGAAAACCGAGGTACCGGCCGACGTCGCCGCGTTGGTGGAACAGCGCGCCGCCGCCCGCGCCGCCAAGGACTGGCCCGCCTCCGACCGCCTCCGCGAAGAAATCGCCGCGCGCGGCTTCCTGGTGGAAGACGGTCCGGACGGGCAGACGGTGCGTGAACGGGATTAACTGAAGGGAAAGGCCGCGTCTTGCGCGGTCTTTCGTGCTATAATGCCGCCATATGGCCACGCTCGACGAACTTGTGGTGGAGCAGGTGCGGCGCATGCAGGCGGAGCGTTCGCCGGAATCGGCCACGGCCGAACCGGCCGAACCCTCGCCTGAATTCTCGCCCGAACGGGTCGCGGAAACCGCGCCCGAGCACGCAGCGGAATCCGCCCCCGCTTCGGCGGAAACGCCCCCGGCAGACCTGCCGCCCGCGCCGCCCCCCGCGGCCGCCCGCGCCGCTGCCGCACCACCCAAAGACCCGTTGCTGCAAAGCATCGAATCCGCCATGCAGGAAGGGTTGGAAGACCTGTACCGCCAGCTGCCCCCCGAACGCCGCACGGTGTTCCGCACCCGCGGCGAGCAGGTCGCGGCCCAAATCCGCACGCTTCTGTCGTCGGCCAAGGTCAAGGCGAAAAACATCTTCCGCCTGCTGGTCGACTGGCTGAAAATGCTCCCCGGCACCAGCCGGTTCTACCTGGAACAAGAAGCGAAGATTAAGACCGACAAAATCCTCCTGGCGGCCGAAGAAGAACGTCGCCGGGGCGCCGCCGTATGATCTTCCAATTCTACGGTATCGATGGCGATCTCGCTTCAACGACCGGCCTGCCCACCGCCGGGGGTTTCCTTTCCTCCGACCTCGTTCTGTTGCTGTGGGCGGGGCTTGGCGTTGCCGTCCTTGCGTTGCTCGGCGTGGCGGGCCTGTTCGCCCTTCGCCGGTACTTGCGCCGCCAAACGGCCACCTTCAAGAGCGCCACGTTGCTGGTCACCGTCCCGCGCTTTTCCAAGGGCCAGGACGGCGAAACCGAAGGCACCAAAGAACGCGTGCAGGAAGCCATCGCCGCGGCGGAATCCTTCTTTTCCTCCGTGGGCGGGTTGAAGGCCGAAAAGGGCCTGCGTGCCTGGCTGTTCGGCCGCTCCGACGAATTCGCCTTCGAAATCGTCTGCCTGCACAAGACGATCTCCTTTTACGTTACCGCGCCGCAATCGCAGCAGACCTTCCTGGAACAGGCCATGGCCGCCGCCTGGCCCGACGCCCATTTCGAGCGCGTGGAGGACTACAACATCTTCACGCCGGGCGGCGTGGCGGTGGGCGCCCACGTGAAATTGAAACGCGGCTTCGCCTTTCCCATCAAAACCTACCGCAAGCAGGACAAAGACCCACTCAACGCCATCACCCAGTCCATGGCCAAGCTGCCGGAGGATTCCGCGGCCGTTTTCCAGTTCCTGGTGCGTTCCGCGCCCGCGCGCTGGCATAGCAGCGGCATGCGCATCGCCGCCAACATGAAGAAAGGCATGACCATGCAAGAGGCCCTGACGGGGAGCAAGAAAAGCAAAGCGGGCCTGGCGGAACTCGCCGGCATGAAGCAGATGAAGGAAGAACAGGAACACCGCCTCTCGCCATTGGAAGAACAGACTGTCCAGGGCCTGGAGGAAAAGGCCAGCAAGGCCGGCATGGACGTCTGCATCCGGCTCATGGCCTCCGCGCCCACGGCCGAGGCCGCGCAAAGCGCCCTGGCGTCCATGTTGAACGCCTTCGCCCCGTACAACATCTACGAGTACGGCAATTCCTTCGTGAAGGACGTGCCGCGTTCCAAGGCCAAGCTCGCCAACGCCCTCATCCACCGCACCTTCGACGACAAGCGCACCTTCGTGCTGAACACGGAGGAATTGGCGTCCCTGTGGCACCTGCCCACGCCCTGGTCCGAAACGCCCAACATCCGCTGGCTGGGCGCACGCAACGCGCCACCGCCGGTGAACGTGCCGGGGCCCGAGGACGGCCACGTCCAGCTCGGCGAGAACGTCTACCGCGGCGTCCGCACGCCCATTTGGGTCAAGAAAGCCGACCGCCAGCGGCACATGTACATCATCGGCAAGTCCGGCTCGGGCAAGACCGAAATGATGAAGGCGATGGTGCAGCAGGACATCGAGGCCGGCCGCGGCGTCTGCGTGATCGACCCGCACGGGGACTTCGCCGACGACGCCTTGAGTTTCGTGCCGCGCGAACGCGCTGACGACGTGATTTTCTTCGACCCCGCCGACTACGACCGGCCGATGGGCCTGAACATGCTCGAGTTCGACCCGGCCCGGCCGGAGCAGAAGACCTTCGTCATCAACGAGATGCTGAAGATCTTCGACAAGCTCTACGACCTGAAATCCACCGGCGGCCCGATGTTCGAGCTGTACATGCGCAACGCCATGCTGCTGTTGATGGAGCACCCGGCGTCCGGTTCCACGCTGATGGAAATCCCGCGCGTGCTGGCCGACGACGACTACCGCGACTTCAAGCTCTCGCACTGCCGCAACCAGGACGTGAAGAACTTCTGGGAGAAGGAGGCGATGAAGGCCGGCGGCGAGGCGTCCCTGGCCAACATGGTGCCGTACATCACGTCCAAGCTCACGCCGTTCATCTACAACGACTACATGCGGCCGATCATCGGCCAGCAGCAGAGCGCCTTTAACCTGCGCGACGTCATGGACGGGCAGAAAATCCTGTTGCTCAAGCTGTCCAAGGGCAAGATCGGCGATCTGAACGCCTATCTCATCGGCATGGTGCTGGTGGGGAAGATCCTCATGTCCGCGCTGGCCCGCGGCGATATCGCGCAAGCCGACCGCAAGGACTTCTACCTGTACATCGACGAGTTCCAGAACTTCCTGACGGATTCCATTTCCGCCATTCTGTCCGAGGCGCGCAAGTACGGGCTGGACCTGATCGTGGCGCACCAGTTCATCGGGCAGCTGGAAGGGAAGGGCGGGGACAACGCCATCCGCGACGCCATTTTCGGCAACGTGGGGTCCATGTTCGTCAACCGCGTGGGCGTGGAGGACGCCGAGTTCCTCGCGAAGGAATTCGCGCCGACCTTCACGCAATACGACTTGGTGAACGTGGAGGCCTTCACCTTCAACGCCAAGATCCTGATCGACAACCAGGCGTCCAAGCCGTTCAACTTCAAGCCGCTGCGTTCGCGCAAACCTGCGTCGCCGGAGCTGGCCCAGCAGATCCGCGAATTGTCCCGCCTGCGCTTCGGCCGGGACCGCCAGCTGGTGGAGGAGGAGATCGCCGAACGCGCGCAACTCGCCGTTTTCGCCCCGCCGCAGGGGTAGGGCGCGCGTGGGGAAATCCGCCCGAAACGGGCGGGTTTTTCTTTCCGTCCGATGTGCTAAAGTAGGTCCGCTATGTCCGTCCACAACGCCCTCTACCGCACGTACCGCCCCGCGTCCTTCGCCGACGTCGCGGGCCAGGAACACGTCAAAAAAACCCTGCAAAACCAGCTGGCTTCGGGCCGGCTTGCCCACGCGTACCTGTTCACCGGTCCGCGCGGCACGGGCAAAACCACGGTGGCCCGCCTGCTGGCCAAGGCGGCGAATTGCGAGAAGGGGAAGGATGCCGGGGGTGTGGCGGATGGCGAAGGGAAGGCGTGGGACGGCGAACCGTGCAATACGTGCGCGGCGTGCTTGGACGTGGCGTCCGGTTCGTCCTTGGACGTGTTCGAAATCGACGCCGCTTCTCACACGGACGTGGACAACGTGCGCGAGAACGTCATCCGCAGCGTGCGTGTGGCGCCCAACCGGCTGCGCCGCCGCGTGTACGTCATCGACGAAGTCCACATGCTGTCGACGGCCGCGTTCAACGCGCTGTTGAAAACCTTGGAGGAGCCGCCCGCCCACGCGCTGTTCGTGTTGGCCACGACGGAGATTCATAAGGTGCCCGCCACCATCGTGTCGCGCTGCCAGCGTTTCGATTTCCGCCGCATCCCGGCCGATCAGATGGTCGCGCGCCTGCACGGCCTGGCGGAAAAGGAAGGCATGAAGGTGGATGAAGACGTCCTGCGCGCCGTCGCCCGGCATTCGGACGGCTGCGAGCGCGACGCCGAGAGCGTGCTGGGCCAGCTGTTCGCCCTGGGGGAAACTCACGTGACGGCGGAGTTGGCGTCCCTGGTGCTGCCCGCTACGTCGTCGGTGTTGGTGGCGGATTTCCTGGAGGCGTTGTTGCGCCGCGATGCCGCGCTCGGTATCCGACTGGTGAACGCCTACGTGGAACAGGGCGTGGACCTACCGCATTTCACGGACGAAGTCATTGAAACGTTGCGCGGCTTCCTGTTTTGGAAGTTGGGCGGGGAAGCGGCCGCGCCGTCGTTCGACACCGCCTTGGGCGCTCGGCTCTCCGCCGCCGCACCCGACGCCGACCCGACCCGGCTCACCCACGCCATCCGCACGCTGTTGGAATCCCGCCGGGGCATGAAGACGGACCGCATCCCCCAGCTCGGTTTGGAATTGGCCGTGGTGGAGTTGGCTGCGGGTGCTGCGCCTGCCTCTCCCGTTCCGCCCGCGTCCGCTCCCCCTGCGCCGCCCGCTGGTCCCGCGATCCCCGCTCGTGAGCGCCCGCCATCTCCGCCGACCGTCGCCGGGCGTGAGCGAGTTTTGGCCGACAAGGTTCCCAGCGAAGGAACGGGGACGCGGGGCCAGGAGGCCCCTCCATCCCTCGAGGCCAAGGCCGTCGTCTTCGATTCCGTTCCTGTGGTGGATGCCGACGAACTCCGCCGCAAATGGCCCGACGTGTTCGCCCAAATCCAGCACGCCAATGCGTCCCTGCCGCTGGTGGTCCAGGCCGCCCAAATCTCCAGCACCGACGGCGACATGGTGGAATTCAACTTCCAGTACGAACTGCACGCCAACGTGGTGAACCAGGAGAAAAACCGCCGACTGCTGGAAGCGGCGCTGAAAAAGGTCTTCGGCAAGGACATGCGCGTGCGCGGCACCTACGCCCGCCCCGAGGCTCCCGCCGAAACGGCCCAGGGCGAAGCGAATCCCGAAGCCGATGCCGCCGTTTCCGACATCCTCCAGGCCTTCGGCGGCAGCGCCGCGTAGGCTCCGCCTTCTCACGAATTGATCCCATGTTCCTATGTCCTACTCCGCCAACGTCGCCCGCGCGACCGCCGAAAACCCGCATTTCCGCGCCGTACTCCACACGGGCGCCAAAAGCCAGCTCGTCGTCATGAACCTGCCCGCAGGCGAGGACGTCGGGGAGGAAACGCACCCGCACATCGAGCAGATCCTGTATTTCCAGTCCGGCACGGGCACGGCCGTGCTCGACGGCGTGGAAACGCCCGTCGGCCCCGGCGACGTCGTGTTCGTGGCCCCCGGCGTGCGGCACAATTTCCGCAACACCGGTACCGAACCGCTGCGCCTCTTCACGGTCTACGTGCCACCCAACCACATCGACGGACGCATCCACCCGACGAAAGCCGACGCCATCGCCGACGTCGAGGACGAGGAGTTCGGCGAGGCTGTGCGTTAAGAGCATAATGGCGAAACAAACAGAAAACCCGAGCGCATGCTCGGGTTTTCTGTTGGTTCCGGGACTTGGATTCGAACCAAGATAAACAGATTCAGAGTCTGTTGTCCTGCCATTAGACGATCCCGGATCGGCTCGGTTGCGGAGGCAGAATAGCAACCCGCGGCCGGCGTGTCAACGCGGCGCGCCATGCGTTATTCGTCCGGTGAAAACGTATACCCCTGATCCGGATGAGCGGATCAGGGGCAGAAATGGGTGGTCAAGCGTTTTCCTCCTCGCGCACGGACGTGCGGTAGGTGTGGCCCTCGAAACAGTGATCGAGGGCGCCGGTCAGTTTGTGGTGGGGTTCGGTGCCGGCCGGGATGAGAGCCAGCCCGTCGCGGGCCTGTGCCTCGACCTCCGGTGTGATCCGGAGGAGGCGCACGTGCGGCTCCATCAGGTACAGCCCGAGGCCGAACATGATGGCCCAGGCGACGAACAGGCTGTAGATGGGCAAGCCCAGATCCGCCATCGTGAACAGTCCGTCGTTCACCAGGTCGCACAGGGCGATGAAGGCGGGGAGGGCCAGGATGCACCCGAGCAGCAGGGCGCATGCGGTGATTTCCTTTCGCATGTTCTACCTCGGTGTCCCGTTCGTCGGGACGGGAAGGACGTGCGGCTGCCGGACTGGCAGTCGCGCGCAGGATACCCGAAAAATCGGTTTTTGTCAACCCTGCGGCCGGGCGCGCGTGTGCTATGATGGCGCCGTATTCTTCGCCTCGATATGCGCCTCACCAGCCCCGCGTTCATCCACGGCTCGCCCATCCCGTCGAAATACGGCCGGGATTTCGAAAACGTGAACCCGCCGCTTCGCATCGAAGACGTTCCGCCGGGCGTCGTTTCGCTGGCGCTCGTTATGGAAGACCCGGACGTGCCGCCGCAGGCTGGCGTGCCCGTGTGGGACCATTGGGTCGTGTTCAACATCCCGCCGGCCGTGACGGAGATACCGGAAGGCTGGCGGCCGGAAGACGTGCGTGCGGGGCAGCCCGCGGGCGTTCGAGGTCATGGGACGCGCGGTGAATTGGATTACGGCGGCCCGCGTCCGCCGGACCGTCCCCACCGCTATTTCTTCCGTGTCTACGCACTCGATGCGATTCTGTCGCTCGCGGAAGGCGCCTCCAAGCAGGACGTCTTGCGGATGATGGATGGGCATGTGCTCGCTTCCGCCGAGTTAATGGGGACGTTTGCGCCTGCGCCATAAAAAAGACCGCCCGGTTCCCAGAGAGGGAAGCGGGCGGGAGGCGGCCGCGGCGTTTCAAATCAGCGGTGTTTCCTCAACCCGTCCATGACGGCTTCGTGGACGGATTCGGCGATGGACAGAACCTCGAACGGCCCTTGACCTTGCACGGCCTTGGCCGTATTCGGGCAGCTGTCCGTGATCCAGACCCGTTTGAAACCGGCGTCCAGGAACCGGCGCCAGGCGTCTTCCTCCATCACGCCGTGGGTGGCGAAGGCGCTGACGGTCCGTGCGCCCGCCGCGCGGAGAACGCGGCCGCACTCGATGGTCGTGCCCCCGGAGTGGATGAGGTCGTCCACGATCACGATGTCGCGACCCCGCACCTCGCCTTCAAGAATGCGGACGTCCCGTTTTTCGCCCAGCCGCGTCTTCGTGCAGAGGACGAACGGATGGGTCGGCACGCCGTTCGCGTGCGTGAACGCGAGTTTGAAGCGCTTCCTCGCCCCTTCGTCGGGGAATG
>CAZCMI010000027.1:0-8485 GCA_964499955.1 uncultured Gammaproteobacteria bacterium | reverse complement strand
ATCGCCGTGATCGTCAACGCGGCCCTCGGCTTCTACCAGGAAAACAAGGCCGAGCGCGCGCTGGCGGAACTCAAAACCTATCTCAAGCAGCGTACCCGGGTGATCCGCGACGGCCACGAACGGGAAGTGGACGCGGAAGAACTCGTGCCGGGCGACGTCGTTCGCCTATCCCAGGGGGACCGCGTGCCGGCCGACGCGCGCATTCTGTTCGTGAACGACGCCCAGGTGGACGAAGCCGTGTTGACCGGCGAATCCCTGCCGGTGCACAAGGTCGCCGAACCCGCCCCCGAACACGCGGGGCTGGGCGACCAGATTTCCATGGTGTTCGCCGGCACCTTGGTCACCCAGGGGACGTGCACGGCCATCGTCTGCCGGACCGGCGGCCGGACGGAAATCGGGAAGATCGCGGCGCTGATCGAGGCGTCCGAAAACGAACCGACGCCTCTGCAGGCGGCCATTCTGCGGTTCAGCATTATTTCCAGCGCCGTCCTGACCGTCCTGACCGTCATCGTGTTCGTGATCGGGATCGCCGTGGGGTATTCGGGGCTGGACATGTTCCTGACGGCCGTGGCGATCGCCATCTCCGCCATTCCGGAAGGCCTGCCGGTTTCGATGACCGTCATCCTGGCCGTGGGCGTGGAGCGCATGGCCAAGCGCAAGGGGGTGGTGCGCAAGCTGGTGGCGGCCGAGGCCCTGGGCAGCACCACGGTGATTTTGACGGACAAGACCGGCACCCTGACCAAGGCGGACATGCATTTGTCGCAGCTCATTCCGTTCGACATGGACGAACGGCGCCTGCTCGTCCGCGCCCTGTCCAACGCGGACGTGCTGGTGGAAAATCCCGAGGATCCGCCGACCTCGTGGCGCATGAATGGCCGGATCATGGAAAAGGCCCTCGTGCGTTCCGCCGCCGAACGCGGGATGGCCGCCGCGGAGATCCTGGGGAAGGACCGTGTGCGGGAAACGGCGCCGTTCAACGCCGTGCGGAAGTTCTCCGCCAGCGTGGTGGAAGAAGAAGGGAAGCGGCTGTTGGTGCTCTTCGGCGCGCCGGACGTGCTGCTCGCCCGCTCCGGGCTGGGCGGGGACGCGCAGGACGACCTGCGCGCGCGCATCGACGAACGGGCCGCCTCCGGCGAACGCGTGCTCGGCGTGGCGTCGCGGGAACTCGCGCCCGGGGAGGCCTTGTCCGTGTCCGGGGAATTGCCCACGGACGGCTGGCATTTCGACGGCCTGCTCGCCTTCCGCGATCCGGTGCGTCCCGGCATCAAGCAGGTGATCGCCCGCGTGGCGGCCGCCGGCATCAAGACGGTCATTTTGACGGGCGACCACCGGGGGACGGCCATGGCCGTGGCGAAGGAAATCGGCCTGCCCGCCGACGAACGCGCCGTGTTGGACGCCGCCGAACTCGCCCACCTGTCCGACGCCGAACTCCGCGCGCGCCTGCCGGAGCTCTCCGTTATCTCCCGCGTGACGCCGTTCGACAAAATGCGCGTGGCCAAGCTGTTCCAGCAGGCGGGGGAGGTGGTGGCCATGACCGGCGACGGCGTGAACGACGCCCCGAGCATCAAGCAGGCCAACGTCGGCATCGCCATGGGGTCGGGCACGGAAGTGGCCCAAAGCGTGGCGGACCTGGTCCTGCTCGACGACAACTTCGAAACCATCGTCGCGGCGGTGGAAGAGGGACGGCAGATCCTGGGCAACATCCGCAAGGTCCTGGTGTACCTGCTGTCCAACGTGATGGACGGCCTGATCCTGATCGGCGGGTCGCTGCTGACCGGCCTGCCGCTGCCGCTCAACGCCCTGCAAATCCTGTGGGTGAACTTCTTCACGGACAGCTTCCCGGCCGTGGCCTTCGCCTTTGAGCGGGAACGCGACGGCCTGTCCCAGCCGCCCCGCGCGCGCAACGCGGGCCTCTTCGACCCGCTGATGCGGTTCCTGATCATCGCCATCGGCGTGGGGACGAGCGCGCTGCTGTTCGGCCTGTACTACGCGCTGACGCGCCTGGGCTACGACCCGGCGCTGGTGCGGACCTTCATTTTCGCCACGTTCGGGACGTATACCTTGCTGATGTCCCTGTCCGTGCGCAGCTTGGAACGCAGCGTGTTCTCGTACCCGTTGTTTTCCAACATGTACCTGCTCGGCAGCATTGGGATCGGGTTGGTGTTGATGATTGCGGGCGTGTATCTGCCGTTGCTGCAGCAGTTGTTCGGAACGGTGCCGTTGCCGCCGTTGTGGGTGGTCGCCGTCGTGCTGGTGGGCGCGGGGAACATCCTGCTGATCGAAGTGGCCAAATGGGCCTGGCGCCTCAAGGCCGCCCATGGAGAGCAGAGGAAAGCGAAGGCGGCAAAGAAAGCGGCATAGCCCTCCCAAGCAAAAAATCCCCGAATGGGGATTTTTTGGCGGAGAGAGAGGGATTCGAACCCTCGCGGGACTTTTGATCCCCTAGGAGATTAGCAATCTCCCCCCTTCAGCCACTTGGGTACCTCTCCATGGCAGACGCGGGGGTACTGTAGGCGAAGGAAGCGATTTCTTCAAGCCCGCCGACAGATGGACCCGTTGGCCGCGATGGTTGCCCTGCCGCCCACGCGGAGGGTAGGATAGCCGTGCCTGCCTGCATACGACACGCAGGCGTAGCGCCACGGAGAGGTGGCCGAGTGGTTGAAGGCACCGCTCTTGAAAAGCGGCAATCCGCAAGGATTCGTGGGTTCGAATCCCACCCTCTCCGCCAGTGAGCATTTGAATTCATCGCCACGACCACGCGTTTCGTTCCGGCAACCCCGTCGTGGTCGAACGGTTACACCTATGAAGGAAGGAAACATCGCCGCGGGCGTTGCGCATGGCGTGCCGGCGGACATGCGGAAAGCGCTCGCCGCCCATCCGGACGCACGCGCCACGTGGAACGGCCTGACGCCGCTCGCGCGCAACGAATGGATTTGCTGGACGATCTCCGTCAAGAAGCCGGAAACGCGAGCGAAGCACGTCGAGAGGGCGATGGCGGACCTCGGCAAAGGCAAACGCCGCCCGTGTTGCTGGATGGGATGCGTGCATCGAACGGACAAGCCGGCGAGTCCTTCGCAGAAATACATCCTCGACAAACGATCGCAAAAGAAATCGTAAGCGCCGCCGGGCGTTCCGCGCGCCATTCCTCCCGCTCCGGCTGCGTGCTACACTATCCCCATATGGAAGACGAACGGGACCTGCGCCCCGTGGAAGAACAGGGCGCGGAAGAAGAGGAAGAAATGGAAGACGTGCCCGAAGGCGCGGCGGACGTCGGGCAGTTGTTGTTATCGTGGGAAGTGGACGAATATCCGCGCGTCACGCGCTCCCGCCGGTGGTACGTCATCGCGTCCCTGGTCGGCCTCGCCCTGGTCATCTACGCCATCGCCACGGCGAATTTCCTATTCGCCGTCATCGTCCTGGCGGCGGGCGTCATGTACCTGACCACGTCCTTCACGTCTCCGCGCCGCATCCCGGTGGTGGTGACGGACCTCGGCCTGCTCATCGACGACCGCTTTTACGAGTACAAGGACCTGCGCGATTTTTCCGTCGCGTACCGTCCGCCCGACGTGAAACTGTTGTACGTGGATTTCGTTTCGCCGTTGTCCCCCCTGCTGCCCATCCCGCTGGAGGAAACGGACCCGAACGAGGTCCGGGAGGCCCTGTTGCCATTTTGCTACGAAAACCTGGAGCGGACGGAAGAAACCTTGACGGACCGCCTGCGTCGGGTGTATAAACTGTGAGCTTTTCGCACCCGTAGCTCAGTTGGATAGAGCATCAGCTTGCGGAGCTGAGGGTCGCATGTTCGAGTCATGCCGGGTGCACCACGAATATCCCAGGAAATCTCCTGGGATATTTGTTTTCCGTTGACAAAACGCCGAAATCTGATACGTTCCGGGCGCTGCGCACCAAGCCGTTTCATTTTGGGCGCATAGCGAATTGTCGCAATTTTGCGGCCAAACGTGCCCCGCCGGGGCAACGGAGGTGGTCGTGGACCATCACAACTTGATCACGCTGTGGACGGCGGGACTCAGCGCCGCGCTTGTTCTGGGCTTTCTGGCGCACCGGCTCCGGCTGTCGCCGATCGTCGGCTACTTGCTGGCCGGCATCGTCGTCGGCCCGCTGGGTGTCCGTGCGGACCGGCTTTTGGCCGAACAGCTGGCTGAGCTCGGCGTCATGTTCCTCATGTTCGACGTGGGACTTCGGTTCCACATCAAGGAACTGTGGGCCGTGAAGCGGATCGCCATTCCGGGGGCGGTGGTGCAAATCACGGTCGCCACCCTGCTTGGAACCGCCATCGGTCTCGTGCTGGGTTGGACCTTGGGCGGCAGCGTGATTTTCGGCTCCGCGCTTTCCGTGGCCAGCACGGTCGTTCTGATCCGTGTCCTCACGGACAACGACGACCTGCACAAGCCCGCGGGGCACGTGGCCGTCGGCTGGCTGGTGGTGGAGGATTTGGCCACCATTCTGGCCTTGGTGCTGCTGCCCGCCTTGTTCGGCAGCCGCGCGTCGGAAACGGGCATCGCTGCCGTGCTGGGTTGGACGGCGCTGAAGGTCGGCATGTGCGTGGCCGTCATCGCCTTCGTCGGCAGCCAGGTGCTGCCGCGGCTGTTGCGCGCGGTCGCCGCGACGCGCATGAGCGAGCTCTTCGCCCTTGCCATCCAGGTCATGTGCCTGGGGGTCGCGGTCGCGTCGGCGCACGCCTTCGACGTGTCGATGCCGCTCGGGGCCTTCCTGACCGGTCTGGTCATCGGCCGGACGCCGTTCGGTCCGCAGGCGTCCAGCGACACCCTCCCGATGAAGAACGTGTTTTCGATCCTGTTCTTCGTCAGCGTGGGCATGTTGTTGGATCCCGCGGCGTTGCTCGACCGTCCGGGCCTGCTGGCGGCGACGCTTGCCGTCGTGCTCATCGCCAAGCCCTTGGCCGCGGCCGTGATCGTGCGGATCATGGGATACCCCTTCCACGTCCTGGCACCCGTTAGCGTGGCACTCGCGCAGATCGGCGAGTTCTCGTTCATCCTCGTAACCATGGGGCGTGAACTGGGGCTTCTGGACGCCGACGTGGCCAACGTCGTCGTGGCCGTGGCCGGCATCAGCATCATGCTGAACCCCCTGTTGTACCGGGGGAAGGAAGCCGCGGAACGATGGGCGATGCTGCGTCCCCGCCTGTGGCGCCTGGTCAATCCGACGGACCCGGCCGCCGGCGAGGAACGGGTTCGGCAGGACGAAGCGCGTTTCCGGAAACGGATCGTGATCGTCGGGTACGGACCCGTCGGAGAGACGGCGGTTGACATGGCTCAGGAGATCGAGGACGTCGAGCCGGTCGTGATCGACATGAACCCGGACACCGTCCGGTCCTTGCAGGAAGAGGAAACGGGCGTGGTGGCGCAATACGGCGACGCGACGCAGCGGTATATCCTGCAGAACGCGGGTATCGGGGACGGGGAGCACACGGGACCGAAGGCCTCGGTGCTCATCATCTCGGTCCTCGCCATGAAGAACGAGGGCCGGATGGAAATCATCCGGCTTGCCCGGCAACTGGACCCGGCCCTGCCCGTCGTGGTGTGCGTGGCACATCATCGGGAGGCGCAGGAAATCGAGGGGTTGGCCATCGAGGGCGTGACGGTGCTGTGCGGCGAACGCAAGATCGAAGCCGCGATCGCTGACCACCTCCAGGCGTCCTTCGACTTCACGGAAGAAGAGCGGGCCGCCGTCCTGGGCGGCGACTAGGCCGCATCTATGGCCGCCGTCGAAGCAACCTGACGCACGTTTCTTGCCCCGTTCCGGCCTTGCCGGGACGGGGTGTTTTTCTTGCGGGGCCGCACGGCGGTTTTCTTTTTCCGGCGCCCTCCGCTACGCTGTCCGCAGATATGGCCGTCCACCTGTTTACGCCCGTTTCCGCCCTGCCCGGCATCGGCCCGTCCGCCGCCGCGGACTTCAAATTGCTGGGCATTTCCGCGGTGCGGGACCTGCTGGACCACGTGCCGTTCCGCTACGAGGACTATGCGTACCGCCCGCCGCTCGCGGCCGTGAAGGACGGCGACGCCTGCACGGTGGAGGCCCGCGTGCGTTCCGTGGCGACCCGCCCGAGCCGCGCGAACCGCCACCTGAAAATCACGGAAGCCATGCTGGAAGACGATTCCGGCGAGCTGAAGGCCGTGTGGTTCAACCAGCCGTATTTGGAACGGACGTTGCGACCGGGGTCAACCTTCGCCTTCGCGGGGAAGGCCGACGGTCGGTATTTCGGCTTGGCGCTGGTGAACCCCATCGTGGAAGCCGTGGGGGCGGGCGTGCAGACCGGCCGGGTGCTGCCCGTGTACGGCCTGGCGGGTTCGCTGACGCAAAAGCGGGTGCGCGCCGCTTTGGCCGGCGCCGTGTCCGCGCTGGCGGAGCTGGACGATTGGCTACCGGAACAGGTGCGGGCGCAGGAAGGCCTGATGTCGTTGGCCGAGGCCGTTCGCGTTGTCCACGCCCCGGCGTCCATGGACGCGGTTGTTCCCGCTGTCGAACGGTTGAAATTCGACGAATTGTTCCTGCACCAGTTGATGTTCGCCGCCGTGCGCGAGCAGCGAAAAACCCGCCCCGCCCGCGCCTTGCCCATCGACGAGGGGTTTTTGAAGGCCACGGTCGCCGGGCTGCCGTTCACGCTCACGGACGCGCAGCGCCGGGCCGCCTGGGACATCATCCAGGACATGGCCAAGCCCGCGCCTATGAACCGGCTGCTCGAAGGCGACGTCGGGTCCGGCAAGACGGCCGTGGCGGCCTTGGCGGCGGCCCATGCCGCGCAGACGGGGGGTGCCGTGGCATACCTGGCGCCCACGGAATTGCTGGCCGGTCAGCAGCAGGAAGCGCTGCGGCGCCTGTTGCCCGGCGTGCACGTGGGCCTGCTCACCGGGGCCCGCGCCCGCTTGGACGGGGAAGACCTGCCGCGCGCGGCCGTGTTGAAAGCCGTCGCCGATGGGGAGGTGCCGGTGTTGGTGGGAACGCACGCGCTCATCCAAGACGGCGTTTCCATCCCGAACCTGGCCTTGGTGGTGGTGGATGAACAGCATCGCTTCGGCGTGCAGCAACGCCACGCCTTGCTCGGGACGGCCGGGGAAGCGCCGCATCTGCTGTCCATGACGGCCACGCCCATCCCGCGTTCACTCGCCCTGGTGCTGTACGGCGACTTGGACGTTTCGCTGTTGAACCAGCGGCCGAAGGGGCGTCTGCCGGTGGAAACGGTTTTGGTATCGGAAGCCCAGGCGAAAACGGCGTGGACGCGCGTCCGTGCGGAGATCGCCGCCGGGCGCCAGGCGTACGTGGTGTGCCCGCTGATCGACCCGTCGGATGCGTTGGGAGCCGCTTCCGTGGCGGAGGTGGCCTCCGACCTCAAGCGCGGGCCGCTCAAGGGCTGCGCCGTGGGCGTCCTGCACGGGAAGATGAAGGCGGGGGAGAAGAACGACGCTTTGGCCGCGTTCCGCGACGGGACGGTGGACGTGCTCGTTTCCACAACCGTGGTGGAAGTGGGCGTGGACGTGCCGAACGCCACCGCCATGGTGGTGATGGGCGCGGAGCGCTTCGGCTTGGCCCAGCTGCACCAGCTGCGCGGCCGCGTGGGCCGCGGTGCCCACCCGTCTTGCTGCTTCCTGGCGGCCCAAGACGTCACGCGTGCGTCCATGGAGCGCCTGCGTGCCTTGGTGGAATGCGCCGACGGCTTCCTGCTGGCTGAAAAGGACCTGCGCCTGCGCGGCTCCGGCAACGTGTTCGGCGACGCCCAAAGCGGCTTCCCGGACTTCAAATTGGCCACACCGGCAGACACGGACCTCATGCGCCGCGCCCGCGACGCCTCCCGCCGCCTGCTGGAGGACGACCCCGGCTTGGCAGCCCATCCCGCGGTGGCCGCTCGCGTGCAAGGATCGTTCGACCGGGTGCATCTTGAATAGCAAAACCGCCCCGTCCAGGGCGGTTTTCTCTTGACAATATGCCGAATTTCTGCTATGAATACATCCTTCCGCGCACCATACCGTCGTATGGGCAGACAGGAAGGGAAAGGAAAAAAGCATGGAATCAGCAGAAGCCGCCGACCACTGCCGCCAGAAGTTGCAGCGGTATGCGTCGTGGACGCGCGCTCCGCAGCCCCCGCCCCACACGGCGGTCAAACTGCGCACGGGCTGCCGGTATCTCGCCGGCCAGCTCGAGAAGATCGCCACCGGCACGTACGGGCAGTGCGAGGAATGTGAAGAACGCATTCCCCAGGCCCGCCTGCGCGCCGTGCCGGGCGCGCTCCGGTGCGCCCCCTGCCAGACCGCGTTTGAGCGGCGGCACGGGAAGAGGCCTCATCTCTAGACGGGACGCTTGGATACGCTTCTAAGCGTCCTTTTTCTTTTCCGTCGCCCCTTTCGTGGGGAAGACGACGTAGCGGAAGACATGCTTCCGATCGTCTTCCGCCGGATCTTGGACCCACGGCCGTTCCGTGTCCGTCAGTTCGCTTGCGGGAAACAGGTGG
>CAZCMI010000026.1:0-11803 GCA_964499955.1 uncultured Gammaproteobacteria bacterium | reverse complement strand
AGCATGTGGAACATTTCCCGTCGCATCGGCCGGGCATTTGACGAACAGGACTGGAAGGCCCGTCTTATGCAGGGAACGGGCAAGATTTTCGGTCGCCGGGCAGAGAACGCCAAGCAGCTGGCGGCGGGCGATGCCGACCTGCTTTCCAAAAAGGGCCTGGCGAAACTGGGAAGCGCTGCTTCTTGGGCCGCCGTCGGGTACAAGGCGTGGAACGGCGCGACGGGCCGTGCCCTGGTTTTGGCCGGGTTGAACGTGGCCGGCACGTCCATGGAGGTACTCAAGGAAGCCCGCCTGGCCAATTTCGATTTGCGTGAAAAGCTCGCCGAGGGGCGGAGCGACGACCTGGACGCCGCCGCGGAAGAGGCCTGGGCCTTGTACGAGGAGGCGCAAAAGGCCGGTGGAGGCAAGGCGCCGAACGCCGAGGCTCTTTCCAATAAGCTGGCGGAACGCCTGCCGGCCGAATTGCTGGCGCGCTTGGAAGCCAAGCCTGCGGGCGTGACGTCCGGCGTCGTCGAACGTTTGGTGGAAAAAAGCATGGTGCGTTCGCTGAAAAAGGTACAGGCCAAGTTGGACGCCATTGCCGCCCGGGAGGATTTGAGCGAGGAAGGGAAGCGGCACGCCCGTGAAAAACTCATGAAAGGCGGCGCCTTCGCCAAGGACTGGGGCGCGTTGATTACGGACGCGGACCGCATGATCACCCGCGCGGGCGGCGTGGACATGCTGGGGTACATGGCCCGCTTGTCCGAACGGGGCCTGAAACTCGCCCGGAAGGTAGCGGTCACCACATCGCTCGGGCATTTCGCCCAAATGGGATGGAATTCCTTCCTGCAAAGCGAGCAAATGGTATCGGCCGACGCCCTGCCGGACGGTGAGGATCTGCACAAGGGACCGTCCGAGTTCAAGAAGTGGGTCGCCGTGGCAGAACCGGTCGAGGAGGCGGAAGAACCGGCGGCGCTCCAGGGCGACGAAGATGCGGATATGACCGCGGAGGGTGCGGTGGAAGAGCCGAAGAACGCGTCCGTTCCGTCGGACGCGGAGGAAACGCCCGTTCGTGCGGAGCCGGCGACGGAAGAATCCGTCACGGGAACGGCGGAACCCGAAGGGAAATACGCCGCCGTCAAGAAGGGCAGTAGCGTCAGCGGCCTGCTGGAGGAGTTGGGCGTGAAGGACAAGCGGGCGCTTCGCAAGCTGTTGAAAGCCGGCGGATTCTGGGAGAAGGGCGGCACGGCGGACTTCCAATTGACGTCCAAGGCCATCGAGGACGGCGTGCAGGTGGGCTTGGTCGGCGAAGGAACCGACCAGCGCATCGTCCTGATCGGTCAGGACGGCCAGGTCTTCGACAGCGCCGAAGAAGCCGCCGACGCCGGGTACCTGCAGCAGAAGGACAGCAGCGGGCTGTTGCGCGCGCTGGACGCCAAACCGGCGGCGGAGGATGTGCCGGAGGTTTCCCCGGAGCAGTTTGAGCAGGGCACGAAAGGACTGTTGAATGAAGAGACCATCAAGGAATTGAACGCCGAGGGATTCGATCCAAAATACCGCGCCTTGATCCTGGGGGATATTGGTGTGGCGAAGGGGTTGTTGGAGCGGGTCAACGCGGCGGCCACCCCAGAGGCATTCGCCATCGCCGTCAAGGCGTTGGACGAGAAGATCCGCCTCATGGGACTGGAATACGGAGACGGACTCGACCCGGACTGGCAAAAGAACCTCCTGAAGGGCATGCGGAAATTCGCGCCGGGGGAGGGGAGCGACTTCGATCAGACCGGTCTCGGCGCCGAGCATTTGTCCGGTGGAAAACCGTCGGATTGGGGCGTCAACATGCCGACGCCCATCGGCGAGGCGGCGCGCGCGGCAGCTGCGGCCGAGGCGGCCGGCGGCACGGAAGTTGCGACGAGCGTGCCACATGACCACGACGGCGACGGCGTGCCAGACCATGATACCCCTGATCCGGGTGTGGAGGAGTGGAAAGAACGAATCCGGCGCGGTGCCGCTCTGCAGGAAGAAATGCGCACGGCGGTACGGGCGCGCCATGACGCCGTTCTCGCGTTCGTCGGGAACGAAGCGGCCGCGGAGCTGAGCCAGGAACAGCGGACGGACTTGGCTCGCAACCTGATTGGGCTGCGGGCATATCAACGTATGCTTAACGAGGGGAACATAACGCTGGAGAAATTTGATGAGTACCGTTCGGCCTTGCAAAAGACCTACGGGAAATTCCTGCAGAAGGGATGGGACGACAAGATCCTCCATAAAGCCGATGCTATTTTCGCGGCAGCTGCGGGCGGCGTGGAGGTTGCGTCGCCGGACGTTCCCCCTAACCCCGTTGGTGGCAACGCGCCTGAGCCGTCACTCGCCACGCCACAACCAGCCCCTGTAGAACCAACACAAACGGAACTGGCACGCGAGGAAGCGCGTATGCAACAGGTATTCACGCCTACGCAAACCGTTGAAACTGCTCCCGACGGGACGGTCATTACGCGCACGGAACCGTCTGAGATCGGGCGGGCTGCGGGCGTTGGAGGCAGCATACAAGAAGCAACCGTAGGGGGGAGGTTGGAAACCTTTTCCTTGGAAGATTTACGTAAAAATTTGACAGATGAAGAGGGGAAATTGGCAGCAGCCCAACGGAGGTGGGAGGCAGTGCGGAATAGAAATCCTCGCCAAGCGCAGATGATATCGGGGTTAGTACGGCGGCTCCAACAAAACGTGGATCTCCTTCGGAACGCCATCGACTCAAGAGGAGAGATGTAATGTTTCAGCACCCGTTTCTACCTAACCTCCTTATAGCTAACGCTTCTCCTTTATGCCCCTTTCCGTTGGAGATGCCGCCCCCGATTTTTCCTTGCCGGACCAGGACGAGTCCGTCCATTCCCTCAAGGAACACGCGGGAAAGTGGCTGCTGCTCTATTTCTACCCGAAGGACGACACGCCGGGATGCACCACGGAAGCCTGCGGCATCCGCGACAACTGGGACGCCTTCAAGAAGGCGGACGTAACGGTCTTGGGCGTGAGCACGGATTCCGTGAAGAGCCACGCCAAGTTCGCCGCCAAGCACGATCTGCCGTTCCCGTTGCTCTCCGACGCGGACAAAACGCTGGTGAATGCCTACGGCGTTTGGGGCAAAAAGAAATTCATGGGCCGGGAATATGAAGGCACCAAGCGCTGGTCGTTCCTGATTGACCCGCAGGGGAAGATCGTGAAGGTCTATGAGGACGTGAAACCGGCAGCCCATGCCAAGGACGTGCTGGCCGACGTCGCCGCCTTGTCCACCTGACGCCGCGGGTGTGCGTATGCGTCCGTTGTCCCTGCTGCGCCTGCTCGCGCTCGTCGCGCCTGCGGGGACGTTCGTTCGCTCCGCGTACGGGCCGCGGATGCTTTTGGCACGCGACCGGACGACGTTATATGCGCTTGCGGGGTCGTATGGGGCGTTCGTGGCGTAGGCGGTGCGGGACCTGCGGCTAGGCGACGTCTTCATTGATATCGGTGCCAATGCGGGGTTGTTTTCGCTGCTTGCGTCCGAACGAGTCGGCGTTGCGGGGCGTGTGTTTGCTTTTGAACCGAACGCAGATGTCTTCTCCCGGCTTGGACGGAACCTGGAGGTGAACGGGTGTGCGAATGTGACGGCAATGAACGCCGCCATTGCGGATCGGGCAGGATTCCGGTGCTTGGAGCGGATGGACGCGCGGCACACCGGCTTGGCGCATTTGGCACCCGGCGGCGAAGACGGCGAGGAAGATCAGACGGAGGCGGGCATGCTTCGCGTGCGCACGCTCGACCGCGGGGCGCTCGCGTTTTTGCGCGACGCCTGCGCGGGAAAACGCGCGTTCGTGAAAGTGGACGTCGAGGGTGCGGAGGTTCTGGTGTTGAAGGAGGTGTTGGCCTGCCTTGCGGCGGCGTTGCCCGAGCGGATCATTGTCGAAGTGGACGGCGGGCATCTCGCGCGGTTCGGGGTGACGTGCGCCGACCTGTACGCGCTGCTTGCATCGTATGGGTATGCCGGCACCGTGCGGCAGCCAGGCAGGCATTACGATGAACTCTTCGTTCGTTCGTGATAAGATGCGCGATATGAATTTCCTGAAGCGAAAATCCACGTGGGCCGTCGTCGTCCTGTTGGTGGTGGGCGGGGCGGTTTGGGCCGCGCGCCGGGGGCCGGACGTTGAATTGGTAACGGAACCCGTGCAGCGGGGTACCTTCGTGCAAACCGTGGAAACGACGGGTCTGTTGGAATCCACGCGTACGGCGCGCGTGTCGTTTGAGGCGTCCGGTACGGTGGAAGCCGTGCTCGTTTCCGTTGGGGATAGCGTGGCGCCCGGGCAGATGCTCGGCACGCTGCGCGCCGCGGACCAGTATGCGGACGTGGAACAGCAGCGCCGCGCGTTGCAGGCCGCCCAGGCGGCGTTGGACGCGCGCTTGGCCGGATCTACGGACGAAGCCGTCGCCGCCGTGCGCGCCGCCGTGCAGGTGGCTGAGGCAGGCGAACGGGCCGCCGAAGCGGCGCTTGAGGGCGCGCGCACGGACGTGGAAAATGCGCGCCGCGCCGTGGACCGGGCGCGCGAGAACAACGTCCAGGCCTTGGAGGAAGCCCGCCAGGGCGCCGTGTACGCCATGACGTCCGGGTTGATCGCCGTGCGCAAGGGCGTGGCCGATTCGGACGGCGTGCTGGGCATCGACAACCCCTTCGGCAATGCGGCGTACCGCAACGTGCTTTCGGCCGCCGACATGAGTGCGTTGATTGATGCCCGCGCCGCCTACGCCACGGCCAAGAACGCCCTGCGCGCGGCGGAGGAATCCGTCTTCGCCCTCACGCCCGCCGCCGACGACGCCGCGGTGCGGGCCGCCTTGCCCGCCGCGGAGAAGGCCCTGGCCGACGCCGCACTCTTGTTGCTGCACGTGAACCGCGTGTTGGACGCCACGGCCGTGGACACCAATGAATTTACCGCCGCCGAACTGAACGCCGTGAAAGCGGCCCTGCATGCCACGCGCCAGGGCGTGCAGACGGCCCAGAGCGGCCTGCTTACCGCCCAGCAGGCTCTCGTTTCCGCGCCGTTGGCCGCCGCCCGCGCGGAAGACGCCGCCCGCGCCGAGCTCGACCGGGCCGAAACGGCCCATCGCGCCGCGGAGGCCAATCTCGTGGTTCGCCAAGGGGAGCGGGCGCGCGCGTCCGCGCAGCTGGCCGAAGCCGAGGCCCGCCCCCGTTCCGTAGACGTCGCCGTGTTGTCCGCCCAGGTGGACCAAGCCCGCGCGGCCCTGGCCGCCTCGGAACTTCGTTTGGCCAAGGTGGAATTGCGCGCGCCCATCGCCGGCACGGTGACCGCCGTGGACGTGCGCCCGGGAGAAGCCGTCGCCACCGGCTCGCCCGTGCTCACCATCCAGGCCGTGGACGGCCGCTTCGACGTCGCCACGTCCCTGCCGGAAGCGGACATCGCCAAGGTGTCCGTGGGAAATCCGGCGGAAGTCACCTTCGACGCCTTCGGCGACCTGGTGCGCTTCCCGGCCACCGTTGCGTTCATCGAACCGGCCCCCAATCCCATCGACGGCGTCGTGTACTACAAGGCCACCGTCCTGCTGGATCCCGTGGAAGACGGGCGGTATGAATTGCGGCCCGGCCTTTCCGCCGACGTCACCATCACCTCCGCGCGCCTGGAAGACGTCCTCACGGTGCCGCAGCGCGCTGTTCTCATCCAAGACGGCGCCACGTACGTGCGCGTGAAAACGGGCGACACCACGTTCGAAGAACGCTTCGTGGAAACCGGCCTGCGCGGCCTCGGGCGCGTCCACGTGCTCGACGGCCTGTCCGAAGGGGAAGAAATCGTCATCACCGTCCGCACGTTGTAGGCGCCTATGCCCCCCAAACCCATCATCGAACTGAAGGGGGTGACCAAGGAATACCGCACGGGCGACGTGGTCACGACCGTCCTGCGCGGCGTCACCATGACCGTGCAGGAAGGCGAGTTCATCGCCATCATGGGTCCGTCGGGTTCCGGCAAGTCCACCGTGATGCACATGATGGGTTTTTTGGACCACCTGTCCGGCGGGCAATACCTCTT
Source organism: uncultured Gammaproteobacteria bacterium (assembly GCA_964499955.1). Classification (GTDB taxonomy): domain Bacteria; phylum Patescibacteriota; class Patescibacteriia; order UBA9934; family GWF2-40-263; genus JAJYIV01. Next base: position 5,762 of record CAZCMI010000026.1, on the reverse strand, counting down.
CCGGGGGAAGGACGTGTCCATGCTCGACGACGAGGCCTTGGCGCGCATGCGCCGCACCGAGGTCGGCTTCGTCTTCCAGTCGTTCAACCTGCTGCCGAATTCCACCGTGCTGGAAAACGTCATCCTGCCGATGGTGTACGCGGGGTTGCCGCGCGCGGAGCGTGAGAAACGGGCGGAACGGGCGCTCGACGGCGTGGGACTTTCGCATCGCCTGCGGCACCGGTCCAACCAGCTCTCCGGCGGCGAAAAGCAGCGCGTGGCCATCGCCCGCGCGCTGGTGAACCGCCCGGCCGTACTCTTCGCCGACGAACCCACCGGCAACCTCGATACGAAGTCCGGCGAGGACGTCCTGCAGATTTTCCGCCGCCTGCACGAGGACGGGCACACCATCATCATGGTGACGCACGAATTGGAAGCGGCCGCCTTCGCCGAGCGCATCGTGCGCCTGCGCGACGGCGTGGTGGTGGACAACGGCGGCAACCACGCGCGCCGTTCTTCCGGGTACGCGAAATAATATGGACATCCGCGACCTCTTCCATTCCGCCGGCGAATCGCTCGTGCGCGTGCGGTCCCGCTCGGCGCTCACCGTGCTGGGCATCGTCATCGGCGTGGCGGCCATCATCGTCGTCATGTCGCTGGGCCACAGCGCGCAGTCGCTCATCCTGGGCCAGATCAGCGGACTGGGCGCCGAAACCGTGGTGGTGCAGCCGGGCACCGGCGGATTCAGCGTGGACGTGCTGTATTCCCGCGCGCTGACGCCGCGCGACCTGGAGGCGCTGGAGCGGCGCAGCAACGTCCCCAACCTCCGTTCCGCCTCGCCCCAGGTGATGGTGCCGTTCGTCATCGAACACGAAGGCGACCGGTACCGGCCGATGATCGTCGGCGGGGACGCGGAGCTGTACGCGGAAATCTACGACGTCGGCATCCGGGAAGGCAGCCTGTTCGACGACGTGGACGTGCGGCAGAACGCCCAGGTGGCGGTGATCGGCCACGAAGTCGCCGACGAACTCTTCGGCGACGGGCAGGCGGTGGGCCGCAACATCCGCATCCAGAACCGGCCGTTCCGCGTGGTGGCCGTGTTCGCGGAAAAGGGAAGCGTGCTCGGCTTCAACATGGACCAACTCGTGGTCATTCCCTGGTCCACGGCGCAGCGGATCACCGGCGACACCCATTTCTCGGAAATCGTGATCCGTGCCGACGCCGCCGAGAACGTGGAGCAGCTGGTGCACGACGTGCGCGTCACCTTGCGCGACACGCACGATCTGCGCTTCGACGAAGATGACGACTTTTCCATCCAAACGCAGGAAAATCTCATCGGCCAGATCCAGTCCGTCATTTCCATTCTGACGGCGTTCCTCGGGGCGGTGGTGGCCGTGTCGCTGGTGGTGGGCGGCATCGGCATCATGAACATCATGCTGGTGTCGGTGACGGAGCGCACCAAGGAAATCGGCCTGCGGAAGGCCGTGGGCGCGGGCCAGCGCGACATCCTGAACCAGTTCCTGCTCGAAGCCATCATCCTGACCATGGCGGGCGGCCTGGTGGGGGTGCTGTTGGGCGCGGGCATGGCCTACGGGTCCGCCGCGATCATTGCCCAGTTCGTGGACGGGTGGCAGGCGGTCGTCCTGCCCGAAGCAGCCGTGCTGGGCGTGGCGGTGTCTACCGCCGTGGGCGTGGCCTTCGGCTACTATCCCGCCCGCCGCGCCGCGCGCCTGGACCCGATCGAAGCGCTGCGTCGGGAATAATATACGTATTCCCTCCTCTTTTTTCTTCCCTTTCGCACCCCGTTCCTCCTATGCCCACGTACGTGTTCGTTTCCGGCGGCGTTATTTCCGGCCTCGGCAAAGGCATCACCAGCGCCTCGCTCGGCGCCCTGCTCGAAGCCCGCGGTTACCGCGTCGCGCCGATGAAAGTGGACATGTACCTGAACCAGGACGCCGGGACCATCCGCCCGGCGGAGCACGGCGAAGTGTTCGTCACGGAAGACGGCCTGGAATGCGACCAGGATCTGGGCAATTACGAACGGTTCGTCGGTCGGCCGCTCCGCCGCGCCAACTATCTCACCACCGGCCAAGTGTACGCCGAGGTGCTGCGGAAAGAACGCGCCTTCGCATACGAGGGCGAGGACGTCGAGGCCATCCCGCACCTGACGGACGAGATCATCCGCCGCTTCAAGGAGGCGGGGAAGGACGCCGACGTCTGCATCATCGAATTGGGCGGCACGGTGGGCGAGTACCAGAACGGCATTTTCTTCGAGGCGGCGCGCATTTTGGAGATGCGCGAGCCGGGCCGCGTCGCGCACGTGCACGTAGCGTACCTGCCCATTCCCGGCGCCCTGGGCGAGATGAAGACCAAGCCTGTGCAGCAGAGCGTCCGCATGCTGAACGCCATGGGCATCCAGCCCGATTTCGTGGTGGGCCGCGCCTCGCGCGTCATGGACGACCGGCGCAAGGAACGCATCGCCCTGTTCTGCAACGTGGCGAAGGAAGACGTCGTCAGCAATCCCGACTGCGGCAGCATTTACGAGGTGCCGCTCATTTTGGAAGAACAGGAATTCGCCGCGCGGCTGCTCGCCAAGCTTGGGATGAAGCCGAAGCGCCCCGACCTCACGCCCTGGCGCGCCCTCAACGACGCCATCGCCTCGGCGCAACAAGAAGTGAAAATCGCCATGGTGGGGAAGTATTTTGCCGTCGGGGATTTCCAGCTGTCCGACGTGTACATTTCCGTCATTGAGGCGGTGAAGCACGCGGCGTGGGCGCACGGCCGCAAGCCCGTTCTGTCCTGGATCGATTCGGCCGACATCGAGGAGCGCGGGGCGGCGGAGGTGCTGGCGGGCTTCGACGGCATCGTGGTGCCGGGCGGCTTCGGTTCGCGCGGCATCGAAGGGACTATCGCCGCCATCCGCTATGCGCGCGAGAACGGCATTCCGTATTTCGGCCTGTGCTACGGCATGCAGTTGGCCGCCGTGGAATTCGCCCGCCACGTCTGCGGGCTCGACGGCGCGCACACCACGGAAATCAACCAGGACACGCCGCATCCGGTGGTGGCTATCATGCCGGAGCAGGAAAAGAAGCTGCTGAAGCGCGAGTACGGCGCGACCATGCGCCTGGGCAGCTGGGACTGCGTGCTGGCGGCGGGCACGGCGAGCCGCGCGGCGTACGGCGCGGCGAAGATCAGCGAGCGCCACCGCCACCGCTACGAGTTCAACAACGCCTATCGTGAGCAGCTGACGGCCGCTGGGTTGGTGGTCGCCGGTACGTCACCTGACGGTGCTCTGGTGGAAATCATCGAAGTGCCGGACCACCCGTTCTTCGTCGGCGTGCAATTCCACCCCGAATTCCAATCCTCGCCGCTCAAGCCGCACCCGCTGTTCCTCGCGTTCGTGCGGGCGGCGGCGAAATAGCGTGGCCCGCTGACCCTTGCCAAATGCCGGTGTTTCGGGCATACTCGTCTCCTTATCAACGTATCTTTCACTTACGCATATGTATCCGATCCTGAAGCTGAAGGAAGGGAAGGAAGCCGCCGTGGGATTCCGCCACCCGTGGATTTTCTCCGGGGCGCTGGAAAACAAGGCCGAACACGGCGCGTTGGTGCGCGTGGCGGACAAGCACGGGAAGATCCTCGGCACCGGCACGTATTCGCGCTCGTCGTCCATTGCCATGCGCGTGTTCGCCTTCGGCGACGCGGTGATCGACCGCGTGTGGCTCAAGGCGAAAATCGCCGAGGCGCAGGCGTCGCGCGCGCTGCTCGGCTACGGCCCCGGCACGGACACCACCGGCTACCGCTGCGTCTTCGGCGAGGCCGACGGCGTTCCCGGCCTGGTCGTGGACCGCTACAACGACGTCATCGTGTTCCAAATCGCCACGGCCGGCCTCGACCGTTTGCGCGAGGACGTCGTGGCCGTCCTGCAGGAGGTCTTCCAGCCGCGCGCCATCGTGGAGCGCAGCGACGTTCCGTCCCGCCGGGAAGAGAACCTGGAACCGGTGTCCGCCGTCCGCTTCGGGCAGGACCCGGGCCTCGTGTCCTTTTCGGAGCACGGCCGCACGGGGTTGGCCGACGTCATGAACGGGCAGAAGACGGGCGCGTTCCTGGACCAGAAGGACCTGCGTTCCTTCGTCGCCCCGCTCGCGAAGGACAAGGAGGTGCTCAACCTGTTCTCCCACGCGGGCGCCGCGGGGATCGCCGCGCTGAAGGCCGGCGCCGCGCGCGTGCACAACGTGGACGGTTCGGCGGACGCCCTGGCGCTGGCCGCGGAAACGGCCAAGGCGAACGACGTCCCGGCCGACCGGTTCACGACGGAAAAAAGCGACGTGTTCCAGTGGCTCGGCGCGCACGCGGCCGACGCCTGGGACGTGGTGCTGATGGACCCGCCCGCCCTCATCAAGTCCGCCAAGGACGCGGAGGAAGGGAAGAAGGCCTACCACTTCCTCAACCGCGCCGCCATGAAGCTGGTGAAGAACGGCGGACTGTTCGTCACGTCCAGCTGCTCGCATTTCCTGAAGGAAGAGGATTTGGCGTTCATCCTGCGCCGCGCGTCGGTGCAGGCGGGCGTGGACCTGCAGGTCCTGCGCGTGGTGCGCCAAAGCCCGGACCATCCCGTGTCCGTGTACTTCCCGGAAGGGGCGTATCTCCAGTCCTTCGTCTGCCGGGTGCGCCGGTCGTAACGCCGCCAAAATCCGCCCTAAACGGGGCGGATTTTTTGTGGGACATTTGGTATACTGCGCGCACATATGGCGCAGCCGTGGAGGGTTCAGGTCCGTGCGGCGTTCTGGAGCATTCTTTTGCTGGCTGTTTTGTCATTGCCGAGGATCGCGCACGGCGCCGTCTACACGTGGACCGGCGGCGGAACGGACGAAACCTGCGGCGGCGAGGAAGGCGACGGCAACAAGTGGTCGTGCGCCGACAACTGGTCCACCGGCGTCGTGCCGGGTCCGGCTGACACCGCCATCTTCAACGGTACCAATACGAAGAGCGTTACCATCGACGCCGCCTGGGGCGGCACCGTGGGCGGGATCACCATCCAGGCCGGCTACGAGGGGACCATCACCGCCGCGCGTCCCCTCACCGTGTCCTCCGCGTTTTCGCAGGCCGACGGCGCTTTTCACGGGGGCGCGGACGCCGTGGTCTTTTCCGGGACGTTCACCCTGTCCGGCGGGGCGTTTACCGCGAGCAGCGGCACGACGGCGTTCCATGGCGCCTTCACCCATTCCGGCGACGCGACCTTCGCCCACAACGGCGGGTCGGCGCTCCTGGGCGGCGCGGGCGCCCGGACGTACAACAGCAACGGCACGCTGGCGTTTTACGATCTCGTGGTGAACAACACGAGCAGCGGCAACTGGGCGTTCAGCGAAGATACCGTGAGCATCACCCATAACCTGGCCTTGGTGGACGGTTCCGTCAGCAACGGGCTGTTGGACCTGGGAACGGATACGGACGCCGAAGACCGGACGTTCGTGGTGGAGGGGGCGTTCGACGGCCAGGCGAGCGCAACACCGTACATGGTGGCCGTGACAGGCGAAGACCCGATCGCCGTGACGTTGGTCGGGGACGGGACGGTTGCAAACACGACGGGCGCGCCCGGCCTGCTGTTCGACAACCCCAACGCCACGGTGGCGTTCGAAGGCGCGGAAGGCAGCTGGGTGGAAATCGAAAGTTCCCTCGTCCTCAACGCCGGGACCTTTGCTCCGGCGGGCAGTGGGCAGCGGGTTCTGATCCAAGGGGGTTTTACCCAGACGGGCGGGACGTTCGACGCCGGCGCGTACCCG
>CAZCMI010000025.1:0-12884 GCA_964499955.1 uncultured Gammaproteobacteria bacterium | reverse complement strand
GCCGCCGCCAACATCGCCATCGCCCGGGCGGACGTCAAGCCCTGCCCATGGACGATCTGGCCGCGCCCGTGGTCGCCGCCCTCCTCCCCGTCCTGGACGGGTTGGAAGAAGCCCGCGAATCCCTGCGCGTCTTATCCGCGCTCGCCCGCCTGTTGCCCGCCTTCGCCGGCGTGGACGAGCCGCGCACCACCGTCCTGTTCTTCCTCAATAACGCCGAACTGCGCCCCGGCGGCGGGTTCCTCGGTTCCTTCGCCTTGCTCACCATGCGCGACGCCGACATCCAATCCTTGGAAACGCATGACGTCTACGCCATGGACGAGCCAGTCCAGCATCTCGTCACCACCCAACCGCCCGCGCCGATCCGCCGCTATCTGGGCATGGACGTGTGGTACGCGCGGGACGCCAATTGGTCGCCGGACTTCGCCGTCAGCACGCGGGAGTTCCTGGAACGCCGCCGCTCGCAAATCGCCCTGGCCGCGGCGGAGCAGCGCGTCGGCCCGCTTTCGCCCGCGCCGGTCCACAACGTCGTCGGCCTCACGCCCACCTTCGTTTCCGACGTCTTGCGCGTCATCGGCTCCGTGACGGCGGACGGTGTCACGTACACAGCCGAGAACATCTACGACCTGCTGCAATACGAAGTGGAATTCGGCTTCGAAGACCGGGGCATCGCGTATGAAGACCGCAAGCAGGCGCTGGTGCGGCTGGTGGAAGAAGTACGGACGCGCCTGTACGACCTGCCGCTCGACCGTTGGCCCGCCGTCTTTACGGCCTTCGAGGGCGCCGTCGCGCACAAGCAAATCGCCTTTTACAGCGAAGACCAGCCGGTGCAGGAATTGCTTGCGTCCTTCGGCTGGGCCGGGCGCGTGCCGCCTCCCCGGGCGGGCGCCGACGCGCTGATGTTCGTGGACGCCAACCTCGCCGCGCTCAAGTCCGACCCGGTGGTGGACCGTTCCATTTCCTACGGCCTGCGCTTCAACAACAGCCGCCAGCTGGTGGCCACGGCCACGGTGCGTTACGTCCACCGCGGCGCGTTCGATTGGAAGACCACGCGCTACCGCAGCTACGTCCGCCTGTACGTGCCCAAGGGCAGCCAGTGGATCGCCACGGCCGGTTCGTTGTTGGACGACCCGCTGCGGAACCCATCCCTGCTTCCCGGCCCGACGGACGTGTTCGACGACCTGGATTACACCGTGTTCGGTACCTTCATTTCGGTGGAACCGGGCGAAACGCGCGACCTCACCTTCACCTACGTCTTGTCCGACGACGTGGCCCGTTCCGTGTTGGAAAACGGCGCGTATTCCTTGCGTGTTTCCAAGCAGATCGGCGCCGCGCCGCGCGCGTTGACGCTGCGGTTGGCCTTTGATAAGAACCTGGCAGTGGCCGACCCGCCGGAACGCCGCGAAGAATGGGGGGACGGCACCTACGCCGTGGAAACCACGTTGGACGATGACCGGATGTTTACCGTCGGATTTTGAGCCCCTTCTCCCTATGTTCATCAAGAAAATCGGCATCGACCTCGGGACCACCACGGTGCTGGTCTACGTGCCCAAGCGCGGCATCATCATCCACGAACCGTCCGTGGTGGCGGTTTCGTACGCGGACAAAAAAGTTTTGGCCGTAGGAAAGGAAGCCAAGGACATGTTGGGCCGCACGCCGGACACGATCATCGCGCGGCGCCCGTTGAAAGACGGCGTGATCGCCGACTACCGCACCACGGAAGCAATGCTGCGCTATTTCATCAACAAGGCGCTGGGCGGCGTGCGCCTGTTCCGTCCCGAAGTCATGGTGGCGGTGCCGGGCGGCATCACCAGCACGGAACGCCGTGCCGTGATCGACGCCACACTGGCGGCCGGCGCCAAGGCGGCGTACATCATCAAGGAACCCATCGTGGCGGCCATCGGCGCCAACATTCCCATCGGCTCGCCGTCGGGCCACATGATCATCGACATCGGCGGGGGCACGGCCGAAATGGCCGTCATCTCGCTGGGCGGCATCGTCGCGTCGGAATCCGTGCGCATCGGCGGGGTGAAGTTCGACCAGGCCATTTCCGAATACGTCCGGCGCAAGTACGGCCTGGCGGTGGGCGAACGCACGGCCGAAGACATCAAGATCCACATCGGCTCGGCCATGTATATGCCCGAGAAACTCACCATGGAAGTGAAGGGCCGCGATATGATCACCGGTCTGCCGAAGATCGTGGAGGTGACCTCCGACGACGTGACCAACGCCATCCAAAACGAGTTGGAAGGCATCATCGCCACGGTGAAGGACGTGTTGCAGAAGACGCCGCCGGAATTGTCCGCCGACGTCATGGACAAGGGCATCGTCATGTCGGGCGGGTCCTCGCAGCTACGCAACCTGGACCGGCTCATCGCCGAAGCCACCGGCGTGCCGACCTTCATGGCGGAAGACCCGCAGATGTGCGTCGCCAAGGGTACCGGCGTGGCGTTGGAAAACCTGGACGCGTACAAGCGCAGTATTTTCACGAGCTAATTTTTCGACCTCCGCCGCCTATGGTTCTCGGCATCGACGCTTCGTCCGCCGCCAAGCCGACGCGCACGGGGGTGGAGTGGTATGCGTACCATCTGATCCAGGCGTTCAAAACCCGCCCCCTCGCGGAAGGGGAGCGGGTTCGTTTGTATGCGCCCGCGCCGCTCTCGGGGCCGTTGGGGGAGTTGCCGCCCGGTTGGGAGACGGCCGTGCTGCCGTGGCAGATGCCGGGTTGGATGCGCCTGCGGGTTGGAAGGGAAATGTTACAGCGTCCGCCGGACGTCCTGTTCGTGCCGTCCCAGGGCCTGCCCGCTTTTCCGCCGCGCCGCAAAGGCCGCGCCACGGTGACGACCATCCACGACGTCGGGTTCCGCACCGCGCCGGCATTGTATGAAGCGGGAGCGCGCCGCCGCATCGCCGCCGCCACGCGCCGTTCCATCCGCTTGGCCACGCACCTGCTCACCGTGTCGGAGTTCTCCAAGCGGGAGATCGTGCGCGCGTATCACGTGCCGGAAGAGCGCATCACGGTTACGCCGTTGGCGGCCGACCCGGCGTTCCGGCCGTACGATGCCGCCGCGCACGCGGCCGCGCAGGCCAAGTACCGCCTCGGCACGCAGTATTTCCTGTGCGTGGGCCGGGTGGAGACGCGCAAGAACCAACTGACCCTGTTGAGCGCCTTCGAACAGTTCAAAGCCCGTCGCGGTTTCGGCGACCCGTTCGAATTGGTGCTGGCCGGGCCCATGGGCTGGGGAGGCGACGCCGTCCGCCGCTATGCGGAAGCGTCTTCCTGCCGCGACGCCGTGCGGTTCATTCCGTATTTGCCGCCGGAGGATTACGCCCCGCTGCTTTCCGGCGCAACGGCATTCACGTTCCCGTCCCGCTACGAAGGCTTCGGTATCCCGCTGGTGGAAGCGATGGCCGCTGGCACGCCGTTGGTGGCGTCCGACATTCCGCCGCACCGCGAGGTGGCGGGTGACGCCGCCTTGTTCGTGCCGCCGCAAGAAACGGACGCGTGGATCGATGTGTTGGCCCGCGTCGCGCGGGACGCATCGTTGCGCGGCGAACTGCGCGCGCGCGGATTGGAACGCGCACAGGCGTTTTCCTGGGAGCGCACCGCGGACCGCACGTGGGAAGCGTTGCATGCGGGAGCGTAATGCGTCGCGCGACGGCCGCGCGCGTGGTATCCTGTCGAAAATTTTTTCGCACGTATGACGCAGGAAACCATCCGTTCGCTCATCCGCCTCGGCTTGTCCGAAAAGGAGGCCGCCGTGTACGCCGCCGCCCTGGCGCTCGGGCAGGGCACCGCCCAGCACATCGCCACGCGGGCGAACGTGAGCCGCGCCACCGCCTACGACACCCTGGCCGCCTTGGAGCGCCGCGGATTGATCACGGAGCAGGAGCGGCGGGGAACCCGCATGTATCTTTCCGAAACCCCGCAGCGCTTCGAGGCGTTGGTGGAAGTCGAGCGGGCGGAATTGGAAGGGAAGCGACACGTGTTGGCGGGCACCATGCCCATGCTGATGGCCTTGTTCAACGCCGAGGGGCCCAAGCCGCACGTGCGGTATTTGGAAGGAGAGGAAGGATTGGAAACGGTGCGGCGCATGTTCCTGGGGCTGAAAGGCGAGTTCGTGCAGTTCCTGTCCTATGACGACGTGCTGGAACGGCGGGAATTGCACACGGGCCACCAGGAGCATTTGCGGCGCTTGGCCGACGTGGAAGCGCGCGTGCTGCTGGCGATGAAAAAGCCGGACGCGAAGGCCGTGCCGAAGTTGCCGCATGCCCGCGTGCGCCTGCTGCCGGCGGATATTCTGCCCATGCGCGGGGAGATCACCGTGCGCGGCAGCTGCGTGTTCTTGTACGCGTATCGCCCGCGCGTGCTGTCCGTGGCCGTGACCAGCAAGGATCTGGCCGATTCCATGCGCGCGCTGTTTGAACTCGCCTGGCGCGGGTCCGAGAAGATCGGGGAGGACGTGGAATGAACGGACGCGCACGCGCGTCCGGGCCAAATCAAAACGCCGCCGGTTCGTATCTCAGCGCCCTGTCAAAAGTCAGGGTCCGAGACACGAATCGGCGGCGGTTGTTTTTCGTACGACCTCTTAAGCCCACAAGCGGATGCTTATGATCTTGAGAAGTCGGGGCGTCGAGTAGACCGCCCCTGAGACGTATGTCGGAATCCGTCCGACGCGGTGGCCGCCTAGTGGGCGGCCGGCTGCATCTCCTCCTGCGCCACGGCCTGCTGCGGCAGGTCGGCCTTGTTCAGACCGGCCTCGATCAGGGCGTCCCCGAGGGACGTCTTGACCGAGGCCTCATCCTTCGAGGCCTTCTTGCGCCGGAGGGCCTTGAGGCCCTCCACGAAGTCGGCTTTCGCCGACTTCGCCCACTGCACGGTCGCCTTGTCGGGCGACCGTGCAGCCTGCGCCATCGAGGCGAACGTCGCCTCGATGAGCACCTCGGTCGCGTCACGCGACCGGAGGCACAGCGCCACGATCTTGCCGCTCGCCTCGCCCTGGATCTCCAGGACGTTCGTCGCCGTCTCGGCGACGAACTTGGCGAGCGCCGCCGGCGGGCGGGGCGGGGTGGTGCGGGCCGTCGTCGGCCGCGGTGCCACCCGCGGCTTGGCGGGGGTCTGGCGGGGTCCCGCCGAGACCTCCACGGCCTTGATGGCCGCGGAACCGTTCTTGTTTTTGTTGCTCATGTGCCCTCCTTGCTCCCACTGGGAGCGGAAAACGCGAGTCGGGCACATGGCAACTCGCGTGGGTTTTTGGCCGTTCTCTACAGCCATTTGGAGGCGGCAGGCGCGCATGTGTCCCGAAGGACGACGCGCCCATGACTGCCGGGCGTATGCGCCATGCCAGCCGTGAGGCCGGGATCGCGCATTTGGCAGTCGGACCCGCTCGGACGAATCCGTGCGGGTTTCGCTCTCCTCCAAATGGCCGTAGAGAAATCGACGCGGGTGAAAGGTCGTTGCCCAGAACGCTCCAGGCAAGAGAGCAGCATAGCACATTCAGGCAATTTGTCAAGATAGCATGCAATATATTTTGCTATAATTAGCAAAATAAACTGTATTTTTTATCTAAACAATAGGAAAATTTCCGCGCGTGATATACTGGCTCGCGTATGACGGATCCGTTTTCCGGTTTGGTGGGCCATGGGTTGGTTTTGGGTGTCGTGCGGCGGGCGCTTGCTTCCGACCGGCTGCCGCATGCCTTGCTTTTGGTGGGTCCGGAAGGGGCGGGCCGCACCGCGGTGGCCGAGCGCCTGCTGCGGCACTGGCTCGGCGCGGCGGCGTTGGACGCGCATCCGGATTTCCTGCGCGTCGCGCGGGAAACGGACGCCAAAACCGGCAAGGAAAAATCCGGCCTTTCCGTTGATCAGGTGCGCGACGTCGTGGAACGCCTCGGGCACTCGTCGTTTTCGGGGAGGAAAGCCGTGTTCATCGAAGAGGCTGACCGACTCACCACGCAGGCCGCGAACGCGTTGCTGAAAACCTTGGAGGAACCGAAGGGTCGCGTGCTGATCGTGTTGCGGGCGCCCGCGCCGGAGCGCGTGCCGGCCACGATCGTTTCACGTTGCCAGGTGTTGCGGTTCCATGCGGTGCCGCGCGCGGATATCGCCGCCGCGCTGGCTGCCCAAGGCGTGGATGGGGAAGAAGCGGCGCGGCTGGCCAGCCGCGCCGCCGGGGCGCCGGGCCGCGCCTTCCGCCTGCTGCGCGACGGCGCGGCCCGCGCGGAAGAAGACGTTGGCTTTGCCGGCTTCCTCTCCTGTTTCGGCGCTCCTCCCGGTGCCGCCTTCGCCGCGGCCGCCGCCCTCGTCCCGAAAGACGACGCAAACCGCGCCGCCGCCTTCGCCCGCACCTTGGACGCCTGGGAATCCTCCTTGCGCGATTTGTTGCTGCACGCCTCCGGGCGCAGCGAAGACGCCTTGCGCGCCCGCGCCGAGTTCGGCGCCGTCGCTTCCGCCTATCCGCCCGCCCGTTGCACCGCCGCCTTGCGCGCCTTGGCCGACGTCCGACGCGACTTGGCGCACAACGTCGCCCCCCAAATCGCCCTCGAGCGCATTTTGCTGGCGTGAAGGAAGGAGGCCGAACCGGGTTGGAAGAGGGCATGCTCGCAAATCGGCGTCATGCATTAGTGCTATAATACTTCCATTAGATTTTCACCTCTTTTTGCTTATGCGCCGCGCCCAAGCGCTCCTGCTCCCGCTCGCCGCCCTCGTCCTGCTCGGCCAAGGTTGCGTGTTCCCCGGCAGCCGTTCCACGTCTTCCGCCACGGACGGCGGCGTGTTCCGTACGGCCGACGCAGGTGATTCCTGGACCCAGCTCGCCGCGCTTCCCGCCGCCCGCGCCATCGGCAGCATCGCGGGCGCCAACATCCTCGCCTTGGAAGCCGACCCGCAGGACGCGGCCGTTCTCTACGCCGGCACGCGCGAAAACGGCCTCATCTTCTCCTTGGACGGTGCCGCCGCCTGGCAGCGTCCCCGCTTGGACGTGCTGCGCGAGGGCGCCATCACGGACGTCGAAGTTGACCCGCAAGACGTCTGCACCGTGTACGTCGTGAAAGGCCAGCGCCTGTACAAAACGGAAGACTGCCTGCGCTCCTTCAACCAGGACGTCTACGTGGAAACGCGCGCGAACGTCCGCATCACGGATGTGGCCGTGGATTGGTACAACCCGTCCATTGTCTGGCTGGGCGAAAGCAACGGCGACCTGCACAAGAGCGAAGACGGCGGCCGCACCTGGCGCCGCGTTTTCGACAACCGTTCCGCCGTGTCCACCATCCTCGTGCATGCCGGCGACAGCCGCCGCGTGCTGGTCGGCACCGAAGGCAACGGCTTCTTCCGCACCGACGACGCCGGGCAGACCTGGACCCAAATCCGCGACCAGTTGAGAAATATGCGGGGATCGGATACGGTACGGGCGCTCGCGCAGGACAACGGGGCCCGGGTCGCCATCGCGGCCACGTCCTACGGCCTGCTGCGCTCCGTCGATTTCGGCGAGACGTGGGAACCGCTGCAATTGCTCACGGCTCCCGGACAGGTGGACATTCGCGCCGTGGCCGTCGGCCCGGAGCGCGTGGAAGACATCGCCTACGCCGTCACCGGCACCTTCTACCGCACCACGGACGGCGGACAAAATTGGACCACCGACCGGCTCCCCAGCACCCGCGTCCCCTCGCACCTGTTGAACGACCCGACCGCGCCCAACGCCTATTTCCTCGGCGTGGCCGCGGCGGAACGCTAGGATTCGACCGTTCCCCTTTTTATGCATCCCCTTCTTGTTGAGAAAAAAACCGCCTTCGACGCCGTCGTGGAACGCCTTACCAAAGAACTGGCCACGCTGCGCACCGGCCGTGCCACCCCCGCCTTGGTGGAAGAAATCACCGTGCTTGCGTACGGTGCGCCCATGGAATTGAAGGGCGTGGCGTCCATTGCCGTGCAGGACCCGCGCACCCTGGTCATCCAGCCCTGGGACAAGTCCCTGCTGCAAGCCATCGAAAAAGCCATCCGCGACGCCGACATCGGCGTGAACCCGGCCGTGGACGGCGACGTCGTCCGCCTGTCCATGCCGCAGATGACGGAAGAAACCCGCAAGAAGCTGGTTAAGAACATGAAGGAGCGGCTGGAAGACGCCCGTGTGGCCGTCCGCCGCGTGCGGGAAGAAGTCCGCGAACACGCCGCCAAGCTGGAAAAAGACAAGGCCGTCGCGGAAGACGAGAAATTCAAGATCTACGAGGAAACGGACAAGCTCACCAAGGAATACGTCCAGAAGATCGAAGACATGGGAGACAAGAAAGAAGAAGAAATCATGACGATCTAGCGTGAACGATCCCGTATGCCCGCGTCCATTGAACAGCTTGTCGGCCTCGCCAAACGGCGGGGCTTCGTGTTCCCGTCGTCGGAGATTTACGGCGGCTTTTCCGCCATCTACGACTACGGCCATTACGGCGTCCTGCTGAAGAACAACATCCGCGACGCCTGGTGGAAGCACATGGTGCAGCTGCGCGAGGACGTGCTGGGCCTCGACAGCGCCATTTTCATGCACCCGATGGCGTGGAAGGCCTCCGGCCACGTGGACAGCTTCGACGACCCGCAGATCGACTGCCGCACCTGCAAGGCCCGTTTCCGCGCGGACCATATTTTGGAGGGCTTCGGCGTGAACGCCGACAAGCAGCCGTTGGAGTTCATCAACGCCGAGCTCGACACGCTGCGCGCGGCGGGGAAGCTGAAGTGCGCCAACTGCGGCGGCAAGGACCTCACGGAAGCCAAGCGCTTCTCCCTGATGGTGAAGTCCAACCTCGGCTCGCCCACGGACGCGCTGTCGGAGGAAAACGCCGTGTACCTGCGCCCCGAGACCTGCGGCGGCATCTACTTGGAATACAAGAACACGATGGACGCGCTGCACCCCAAGCTGCCGTTCGGTATCGCCCAGGTAGGGAAGGCCTTCCGCAACGAAATCGTGGCGCGCCAGTTCATCTTCCGCACGCGCGAGTTCGAGCAGATGGAAATGCAGTACTTCCTGCACCCCGACGACATGAAGGCGAAGTACGAGGAATGGAAGGCCACGCGCTGGCAATGGTACCTCGACTACGGCATCCGCCCGGAGAAAATCCGCTGGTACAAGCACGAGAAGCTCGCCCACTACGCCTCCGAGGCCTACGACGTCGAATACGACTACGCGGTGTTCGGCGGGTTCAAGGAAGTGGAAGGCGTCCACGCCCGCGGCGACTGGGACCTGACCCAGCACAGCAAGTTCTCCGGCGTCGACCTGTCGTATTTCGACGACGCCACCAAGCAGCGCTTCGTGCCGCACATCATGGAAACGTCGGTCGGCCTCGGCCGCCTGTTCCTGATGTTCCTGGACCACGCGTACACGGAAGAAGAAACCGAAGGCGGCGCGCGCACGGTGCTGAAGTTCCACCCGGCGCTCGCCCCGGTGAAAGTCGCCGTGTTCCCGCTGTTGCGGAACAAGCCCGCGCTCGTGGAAAAGGCCAAGGAAGTGTACAAGGCGCTGCGCGGCCGCTGGATGGTCGAATACGACGACAACGGCAACGTCGGCAAGCGCTACCGCCGCCAGGACGAAATCGGCACGCCGTTCTGCGTCACCGTGGACTTCGATACCTTAGGCGAAGGCGGCGCCGAAACGGCCGACACGGTCACGGTGCGCGACCGCGACAGCATGAAGCAGGAACGCGTGAAGATCGCCGAATTGGAAGCGTGGTTGGCCGCCCGCCTGGCGGCGTAACGGCCATATTTCCTCCGGCCGTTCATTAACTCGCCGTCCACCCCTATGTCCCAACGCCTCACCCTCAAAAACGGCGCGCGCGTGCACCTGGTGCCGTTCGCGGGCACCGACGCCGCCACCGTGCTGGTGCTGTTCAAGGTCGGCTCGCGCTTCGAAACGCCGGACATCAACGGCGCGTCGCATTTCATCGAGCACCTCATGTTCAAGGGCACCAAGCGCCATCCCACCACCCTGGACATCAGCCGTACCCTCGACGCCCACGGCGCCGAATACAACGCCTTCACCGGCAAGGACTACACCGGCTATTACGTGAAGATCGACGCCGAGCACCTGCCCACCGCCGTGGACTTGCTGCACGACATGCTCTTCCACTCGCTGTTCGATAAGAAGGAAATGGACCGCGAGCGCAACGTGATCATCGAGGAGATCAACATGTACCGGGACAACCCGATCATGCGCGTGGACGACCTGCTGGAAGAAGCCATGTTCCAGGGCAATACGCTCGGGTGGAACATCGCGGGCACGCCGGAGCTCATGCGTTCCATGACGCGCGACGCCGTGATCGCGTACCGCGATTCCCACTACGCCCCCGAACGCATGGTCGTGGCCGTGGCGGGCAAGGTGCCCAAGAACATCCGCGCCCTATTGGACCGGACGTTCGGTTCGGTGAAAAAAGGGAAAGGGGAGCCCGACGGTTTCACGCCGTTCGCCGGCCGTCCCGCCGAGGCGGAGCCGCGTTTCAACGTGGACTTCAAGGAAACCGAGCAGGTGCAGCTGGCCTTTGGCTGGCCGTCCTACGGCTACAAGGACCCGCGCAATCCCGCCGTGTCCTTGCTCGCGTCCATTTTGGGTGGCACGATGAGTTCACGCCTGTTCGTCGCCGTGCGCGAGCGGCGCGGCCTGGCCTATTCCGTGCGCGCGGGCAACGGCGCGTATCAGGACGTCGGCGCGTTCACTGTCATGGCCGGCTTGGACAAGTCCCGCCTTCCCGAGGCCGTCAAAACCATCCAGGGCGAACTCCGCAAGATCCGCACGTCCGGCGTGACGGTGCAGGAATTGCGCGAGGCGAAAGACCACGCGCACGGCCGCCTGCGGCTCAAGATGGAAGATTCGTCCGAGCGCGCCGACTGGTTCGCCCGGCAGGAATTGTTCCTGGACGCGGCCAAGACGCCCGACGAACGCCTGCGCCAAATCGACCGCGTGACGCGCGACGCCGTCCGCGCCGCGGCGAAGGACATCCTGGACCCGAAGAAACTGTCCGTCGCGGCCGTGGGGCCGTACAAGGACGTCGCGGCGTTCCGCGCCGCGTCGGGCCTGTAGGATGCTGGCGCGGAGCGGGCGGAAACGGGCATTCCCTCCAGCCGTTCATTAACTCGCTTCTCGACCGGCGCCTTACGGCTTGGTCTCGTACGCTCAGACATAAGTGAACGGCTTCGGGAACGTCCCGTTCCCGCCCGCCATGCCTCCCTATGAAAACGATCATCGGCAATTGGAAAATGAACGTCGGCGCGCGCGAAAGCGTGGCCTTGGCGCGCGGCGTCTTGTTGGCGTTGCGCGGCCGCCGCCACCTGCCGGAGGTCGTCGTCTGCCCGCCGTTCACCGCCCTGACGGAAACGCGCAAAACCGTGGGCCGCACCCACGTGGCCTTGGGCGCCCAGGACGTGCATTGGGAGGAAACAGGCGCGTTCACCGGTGAAATCTCGCCGCGCATGCTGGTGGAAACCGGCGTGTCGCACGTGCTCATCGGCCATTCGGAACGCCGCCGCCTCTTCGGCGAAACGGACGAAACCGTCGGCAAGAAAACGGCCGCCGCCCTGGCGCACGGCCTGGTGCCGGTTGTCTGCGTGGGGGAAACGGCGGAAGAACGCGATGCCGGCCAAACGGAAGCGGTCGTGCTGCGCCAGCTCGCCGCCGCGTTCTCCGCCATGCCCGCGCGCGGGGCGGAGCGCGTGTTCGTGGCCTATGAACCCGTCTGGGCCATCGGTACGGGCGCTGCCGCCACGCCAGCCGACGCCGCCGCGGTGCACGCCGCCATCCGCGCCGCCTTCCGCGCGTCGGTCAAGGGTGGGGACCGTACCAAACTCTCCGTGCTCTACGGCGGCAGCGCGGATCCGTCCAACGCCTACGCCTTCCTGCGGGAAACTGAAATCGACGGCCTGCTGGTGGGCGGTGCCAGCGTCAAACTGCAGCAATTCACCGACATGATCGCCGCGGCCGCCGACGTCTTGGAAGGTATCGCCGCCGCCCCCGCTTCCGTATGAACGACCTGCTCGTGCTCATCCCGTTCCTGCTCGGCCTCGTTGCCGTCATCGGCGTCGTTGTCCTGCTTGCGCGCGCCCTGCCGCGCCTGGCCGTGTTGGACGTGGACACCATCCGCGAAGAACGCGCCAAACAAACCAAGGAACGGATCATCGCGGAGCGTTTCGCCCGCATGCACGCCAAGAAATTCGGCGCCGCGTCCAAAGCGTTGTCCGCCGCCCTCGCCGCGATGTCCAAGGCCGGCCGCCGCTTGGTGCAGCGCCTGTACAAGCTGGAGCAGTATTACCAGCGCCTGAAGAACCCGGTCGAAGCCAAGGCCGACCCGCAGGCCGTGAAGCGCCTGCTCGAACAGGCCGACGAATGGGTGCGCCAGGACGAGCCGGTTCGGGCCGAAAAGGCGTACATCGAAGTCATCAGCCACAATCCCAAGAACGTGGACGCCTACGAGGGTCTCGGCAACCTGTACCTGCGCAACCGCCAGTACGACCAGGCGCGCGAAACGCTGAAATTCGCCCTGCGCCTGCAGCCGAGCAATGCCAGCGTGCTGGTGTCCCTGGGCGAATTGGAAGGGGCGGACGGCCAGCACAAGGACGCCGTGGACTATCTGCGCAAGGCCGTGGAATTGCGCGCCAAGAACCCGAAATACCTCGACGCCTACATCGAAGCCGCCGTCGAAGCAGGCCTGAAGGAAGACGCGGAAAAAGGCCTGCGCATGCTCAAGGAGGTCAACCCGGAAAACCAGAAAATCGCGGAGTTCGAGGAGCGGGTGGAGAGTCTTCACAAACGTGGCGGGATCTGATACGATCCCGCCGCACGAAGGAAAACACGCGCCGTTGTAGCTCAGTTGGTAGAGCACGTCCTTGGTAAGGACGAGGTCACCGGTTCAATCCCGGTC
>CAZCMI010000024.1:0-12896 GCA_964499955.1 uncultured Gammaproteobacteria bacterium | reverse complement strand
GCGTCGGCCGGCGGTTCGAAGCAGCGGATGCAGCGGGCTTCGTACGTTTCGGTGGCGCCGACCGCGACCTGTTCGCGCGCGGCCGTGAGCCGTTGCGAGCAGCTTGCTTCCGCGCCACACCGCACGCAGATGGCGCGCAGCAAGGTGATATCCGCCGCCACTGCGTACAGCGGCGAAACGGACGGGAAGGGCCGTGCGGCGTAGTCGGCGTTCAGGAACGCGATCATGACCCGTTTTCCCCGGCGGGCCAGCTCGAAGGCGACGTCCCGCAGACCTTCGTCAAAGAACTGGCCCTCATCGATACCGACGACGTCCAGGTCCTTCGCGTGTTCGAGCAGGTCCGTCGCGCGTACCAGCGTGACGGCCTCAAGGGACGTTCCGCAGCGGGATGCGACGCCCGCTTGCCGCGTGTCCCGGAGGGGTTTGAAGACGCCGCATCGTTGTTTGGCGATCTTGGCGCGCGTCAGGCGGCGGATCAGTTCCTCCGTTTTCCCGGAGTACATCCCGCCAGCAATGAGTTCAACGTGGCCGCGCATAGGCATGGGCATGTGCACCTCCTTCGTGTTTGCATAAAGCCCGGCCCATTGTACACGACCGTCCTCGCAGGTCTTGTGGATGGTGGGTGTTTTTTACGAACGACACCTGTTTCCTACACCCTGTCCCACCAGGGGCGATGTTGGAATGCGCGGCGGGCGAGGACGAAAAGACCGTATCCCAGAGCCGTTCCCAGAAGGTTGGCGATCAGGTCGTCGATGTCCGCCGAGCGCCCGATGAACCATTGGAAACATTCGATGATGAGCACGCCCGCGCCGACAAGGGCCAGCAGGCGCGGCAAACGCCGGCATGAGCGGATGGCCAAGGGAAGCAACAGGCCGAGAGGAAGAAACAGAAGAACGTTGGAGATCCATTGCGTCACCGCCCGTTCCGCTCCGACCCGTCCGATATCCCCGATCCACATGAACGGAATCAGGTTGGGCGGAAGGCGATACATGGGGGCCGGTATGCCTCGGAATACCGAGGAGCCGATGGTGGCGAAGAAGATGATTCCCACCGTCGCAACAAGAAAGAAGAAGACGGCGTGCCGGTGCCACGGAAGGCCTTTCCCCCGGACCCGGCGGATAAGCAGGGCGGCAGGAACGTACAGGGCCAACGCGGCCAGGCCAAGGAAGACGGCGGTCTCCAGGTAGGAGGCGAAGATGCGCATGGGAACGGATCAGTTCAAAAACGGAACCCTGTTGGGCTCCGTTTTTGCGGTCGCACCGCGGGAAATAATGTTTACGATTGGTGGGCAGGGTGGGACTCGAACCCACGAGGCCTTGCGGCCAGGGGATTTTAAGTCCCCCGCGTATACCGGCTCCGCCACCTGCCCATGCGCCTGACGGTAGCGCACGCGCGGCGGTTTTTCAATGGCCGCGCGCCTGGTTCCCCGCGCGGACCGCCTGCCAAAACCCTTGCCATCCTCCGGACCCGGTGTTACACTGCGGCCACGCAATTTGTCTTGCGGGAATAGCTCAGTGGTAGAGCGTCTCGTTGCCAACGAGAAGGTCGCGGGTTCGATCCCCGTTTCCCGCTCCAAAAATCCCCCTCAAACGTGGGGGGGATTTTTGTTTTGCCGATCCCGGATTTGCTACACTGCCTGGCAAGACCATCCCCTCTATGTTCCCGCGTCTTCCGCGCCTGCTCAACAACGTGCGGCATCACCATTTCATCGACCGGCTGGCCGGGGTGAACAGCGTGATTTCCGCCGTCGCCCTCTTCCCGCAGCTGTTCACGCTGCTCCGCGGGCAGGCGCCGGACGGGCTGTCTCCGACGTCGTTTTCCCTTATCGCCCTCAACAGCTGCATTTGGCTCGCGTACGGCATCCACCGCCGTGCGCCGCCGCTCGTCGTTTCGTCGACGTTGAACGGCCTGGCGGCAAGCGGCATCGTCCTCCTCATCTTCTGGCGTCACTAACGGGTCAGATTGGTTCGCAGGCCACCCATGGAAGAAACAATTGTTCTTGGATACCATTCCTCCATATGAAACGCCCACCCGTGCCGCGGCCCGGTATCTATGAAACGTATTGGCGTTTTGCGTCGGAACGGCAACAGGTGTTCTGTGCCCGCGTGGCCGGTAAGCCGGGGCCGTGGACGGACGACCCGATCTTGCAGCGTTACAAGTTCTGCAACGTGTTCCGTGCGGCGGACCGCGTGTCGCAATATCTGATCCGCCACGTGGCCTACGCCCCCGAGCCGTCGGAACCGGAGGACCGCCTGTTCCAAATCCTCGCCTTCCGGTTCTTCAGCCGGGTGGAGACGTGGGAGAGCGTGCGTGCCTCGCTTGGCCGCGCACCGTGCATCGCAGACCTCGCTTCCGGCGCGTTTTTGCGCGCGCTCGAACGCGCCAAGGAAGAAAACGGCGGCCTGTATACCGGCGCGTTCATCCTGTGCGCCGCCGACGCCTACCGCCAGCCGAGCAAGCACCGCAACCACGTGGAATTGTTCCGCCACATGTTCGTGAAAGACCGCCTGGGCGCGCGCTTGCTCGCGGCCACGTCGCTGCGCGAGATTTACGACCTGCTGCACGCCTATCCGCTCGTCGGGGATTTTATGGCGTATCAGGTCGCCGTCGATCTCAATTATTCGGCGCTGGTCGATTTTTCCGAAAACGCATTCACGCAGCCCGGGCCGGGCGCCAAACGCGGGTTGAAGAAGGTGTTTTTGGATTTGGGGGATTATGCGCCGGATGAAGCGATCCACTGGATGGTCGAACGGCAGGAAGAGGAATTCGCGCGGCTGGACCTGCCCTTCGGCGGTTTGTGGGGCCGGCCACTCCACGCGATCGACGCGCAGGGATTATTTTGCGAAGTCGACAAGTATTGCCGCGAGGCGGCACCGCACCTGGCGAGCGGCCGCACCCGCATCAAAGCGACATTCAGACCCGCCGCCGCGCCGTTGCGGCTGTTTTTCCCGCCCAAATGGGGCATCAACCACAAACTTCCCGCGTAGGGATAACCGGCCCCCGCTTGGACGGCGGAGGCCGGTTTTGTGTTAGAACTTAGGCGCCTGCGGGAGCGGCGGCCATCGCCGGGGCCTCGGCCTGTGGCGGGGCGGCGGTGAATCCTCCCGGCGACGGGTTCAAGCGCGCCCAGCGGATGCCGGAGCGGTTGCCCGCCCGGTACTGTTCCTTGGCTTTTTGGAAAACGAATTCGCGCAATTTCTGCGTGCCGAAATCGTCCAAGCCGAGTTCTTCGGACAGGGTGTTGGCCTCGGTGGCGAGCAGGGCGTACCAGCGGTTGGCGGTGGTTTGTTCGGACATAGCGTGAAGCAGTGAAACGGATTAGGCGGCGGCAGCGGCTTGAAGTTGGACGGCGTTCTGCTCGGCGGCCGCTTCGCGCAACAGGCAGGCCGCGTGTTCCCCAAGCAAGGAGGCGATGAACGGCGAGACGCCGTAGGCGTAGGCCTTGCGTTCGATTTCTTCCCGTACGTACGTGGTGGACAGCACAACGCGGGACATATTAGACGAGGCCGATCAAACGGCGGACAAGAGCAAGAAGGGACTGCAGCAGGGACAACAGGGCGCCCGTTTCGGCGTCGTGCGTGGGGGCGGAAGGTTCGACGTCGGCTTCCGCCGGTTCCTCCGGCGCCAATTCAATGGACGAGCCGACCAACGCGGGCATGCCGTCGCGCAGCACGGCGGTGCCGGACACGCGCACGCGGCTGCCGACCTTGATGCCGGCGGAACTCATGCCGGCGCCCATGCGTACCGCGTATTCCACGCCGTCGGCTTCCACGCGCAGGGACGCCCCGCTTTTCGCCACGAGGAATCCTTCGAAGGCGACGAGGTCGCCGACATCCTCCTCGGCGATGGACGCGGCGTCCGTCGCGCGCGGGGCAGCGGGAAGAAGCGCGCCATCTGTTTCCGCGGCAGCTTCGGTTTCGCGTACCTGCAGCAGGTCTTTGGCGGCCACGCGGATGCGGCGTTCGCCATAGGCCTGGCCCAGGGTGCCGGTCAGCGACACGCGGTCGCCGGCCTTGAACGTGAACGCGTTGGCGCCGTCCAGGCGGATGCCGCCGGTGGCGTCGCGCACGTAGGCTACTTTGCTGGAAGACACGAGCGTCACGACGCCTTCAAACGCCACGGCCAGGCCGTCCTCCCGTTCCAGCATCTGCGCCACGGTTAGGTGTGCCGGGGCCGGGGCGGCGGCCTTCGCCGTCGTTTTTCCCGCGGGCGCTTGGATGACGTTCGGTTCGTCCGGTGTGCGCGCGGTGGTCCAAGCCCAGCCGTCCGGCCCCTTGGCATAGGCGAGTTCCTTCTGCGTCTTGCCGTAGGTGACTTCGTCCACCGTCGTGTTGTCCGGCGCCATGAGCCGCACGGTGTCGCCTTCGTTGTTCAGGGCGATCTTGGTGGTGGGACGCGGTAAGGCGACGGCTTCGCCCGGCGCCAAGATGGTGGAAACGGCGTGTGTATAGACCGTCTTGGACAGGTCGCCGATCTTCCATCCCTTCAGGTCGGCGGGTTCGTCCCCCTCGTTTACGATTTCAATGAATTCGTCCGTCAGGTCCTGCCCGCCCGTGTTCGGATACAACTCGGACAGACGGAACCGGGGCAGGGCGATTGCGGCGGGTTCGTCGTCTTGGTTCGTGGAAGAGGTTTCCGTGGCTGCGTCGTCGGCCGGCGTGTCATCGCTTGCGGGAACGGGCTGGTCCGGCGGATCTTCCGTATCCGTAGGGGACGCGTCCGTTTCCTGCGCGGGCGTGTTTTCATCGGCCGCTTCTTCCGGTACCGCCGCGTTTGCCGCACCGGGCGTGGGCGTGTCCGTGCGCGCCCAATCGCCGTCGGAAAGCCGGATCAGCGACCAGCCGCGCTTCGTCTTCGTTTCCGCCGTCAGGCCGTAGGAAACGACGTCGATCACGCTCCCGTTCGGCGCCAGCAATTCAATGGTATCCTTGTCGTTGTTCAAGTTGCCCGCCGGGTTGAAGAGGAGAATGAACGCGCCGGCATCCAGGGTTTGTGCGGGCAGGGCGGTCGTTTTTCCGCTGGCGTCCCGCAGCATCCACCCCGCGAGCGGGATCGGCGCGGCGTGCGGATTGCGGATTTCCACCCATTCGTCAAGGCCCGGACCCGGGTCGGGGAGCAGTTCGTTGATGACCAACGTGCCGGGCGCATAGGTCGGCATGGCGGGTGCGTCGTCCTCCGTGGCAGTCGTCGTGGGTTCCGGCGTCTCCCCCGCAGGCGGCGTTTCCCCGCCCGCCGCCGGAATCGGATTGCATACGGTGACCGTGACTTCATCGTGTTCTTCGGGCGGCGTTTCCGTTTCGGACTCGTCGACGGTTTCGGTTACGTCCGCCGGATCTTCTCCCGGCCGCTCTTCTTCCGCTGGCTCCTCGGCAGGCACCTCTTCTGGTGTTGTGTCCGCCGGCAGTTCGTGGAACCCGGGCGTGGCGATGTCCGGCACGTCCGCGAGCAATCCCGCGGCGAGTTCCGACGTCGTCCAAGAGGCTTTCTCCTCGCCGGGCAGGGAGGCGTTTACGCGCATCATGCTGGCGGGCAACGCGGAGGAACCGGCGGGCGGCGCGCTTCCCGAACCCGCTTGGTCCACGACGGTGCCGTCCGGCAGGCGCAGAACGAGGCCGAGCTGGCTGTTGGAAAGGGACACGGCCGTCGTGACGAAATCCGCGGGCTGCGCCAGGACGGAATTGGCGTGCCCGGCCTGGTAATTGGAAAGGACGTAGGTGCCGCTGGGCTGAATGACGGCATCCTCTGGGAAGGCGAACGTCTCGCCGCCGGTCAGGGCGCCTTCCAGCGTCCAACCGGCGAGGGAAACGGGCGTGCTCCCGGCATGGGCGAATTCGATCCACTCATCGGCCTGGCTGCGGGACGAACCCGCCCAGGCGACTTCGGAGATGAAGACGGACGGAGCCGCCGCGCGGGCAGCCAATGGTGCGCCGAAGCAACTGACGGCCATCAAGCCGCCGGTGAGTATCGGCCAAAAACGTGTACGCATGTACGTGGATGTTGGGCGCGATTGATACGTTCCGGAACAAAAAGACCCTCCCGCCAGCGCTAGTGGGGGAGGGTCTTGTTAACGGTGGCATTACACCATGGATGACGGGTTTCGTCAAGGGGAAAAACTGTGGATAACGTTACGGTTGCCGGATCTATTGAAAATGCGCGTTTCCGCCTACGTTCCCTCGTACGCCGCCTGCAGCTTGGCGATGTCGAATTTCTTCATCTGCATGAACGCGGCGGTTACGCGGGCGACTTTTTCCAGGTCCGGGTCGCTCATGAATGCGCCGAGCTGCTTCGGGACGATCTGCCAGGAAACGCCGTACGCGTCCTTGAGCCAGCCGCATTCGCTTTCGCTGCCGCCCGCCGTGAGCTTCTCCCAGTAATAATCCACCTCGGCCTGGTCGGCGCACTCCACGGTGAGCGACACGCCTTCATTGAAGGAGAAGGCGTGCTGGCTCGCGCTGGCGTCCATGGCGGCGAACCACTGGTTTTCCAGCATAAAGTCCGCGAACATGATCGCACCTTCTTTGTTCGGCTCCGCTCCCGCGGGATAGCGGGCCAGCGTTCCCGGCCGCGCGTTTTTGAACACCGACAGGTAGAAGTTCATCGCCTCTTCCGCTTTGTCGCACGTTTCGGTGACGAACAGCAGGGACGGAATGATGCTCGGCCGCGGCTCGCCCGCCGGATCAGTCAAGATAAGCTGCCACGAAATACCGAAGCGGTCCTGGACCCAGCCGTACTTTTTGGAGAACGGGTATTCCTGAAGCGGCATCAACGCCGTTCCGCCCTCGGAGAGCTTCGCCCACATTTCTTTCAATCGCTCCTCGGCGCGCGGGTCGCGCGACGGGTCGAAGTTCACGAAAAACGAAATGGAGGGATTCGGCTTGAAGAGCGGCCCGCCGTCGAACGCCTGGAACGTGGAGCCGTCGAGGTCGAAAATGGCCGTCAGGATTTTCCCGCCCATGCCTTTCATTGGCCCTTCCGTGACGCCATCCGGATAGCGCTGGACGCTCGTGATCTTGGCGTTTGGGAAAAGGCCCGTATAAAAGTTCACGGCTTCCTCGCAATTGTTGTCGAACCAGAGGCACGGGGCTATTTTTTGCATAGAGAGGTGGTGTTTTTAGCGGGGCGCCTCGTCAACCGACGCGTGGCGCGCGTGCACGTCGTGCCAACCCGGGAACGCGCCGCCCATGAACAGGCACAAGGGACGGCGCAGAAGCCGGCCGAACGGATACCGCCACAATGCGCCGTCGTCCCCGAACAGGCGGTAGCGCGTAAAGATGCGTTCGTACTGGCGCAATGTTGCGGCGTGCGTTCGCCACCGCCCAGGCAGGTCTTTGCCGAACAATCCGCTTGACCCCCATGGAAAGCGTTGGTCGGCGTACCGGCCTTCCCGCGCCGGTTGCGGCTCGCGCTGGCGCGGCACGTGCCTTTGGTCCACGACCTTGAACGCCGTGTACCCCAGCGATGCGAGCAGGTCGAAATCGGCGGCAAGCCGTTCGAAGGACACCTTTTCCGTTTCGACGGACACGTAGGCGGGGCGGTCCGTGCAGGTGCGTAAGGCGCGCAGGCACGCGGTATCCATCCCTTCGA
The DNA here is from genome assembly GCA_964499955.1 of uncultured Gammaproteobacteria bacterium. Lineage (GTDB taxonomy): Bacteria > Patescibacteriota > Patescibacteriia > UBA9934 > GWF2-40-263 > JAJYIV01. Next base: position 5,312 of record CAZCMI010000024.1, on the reverse strand, counting down.
TGTCGATCTTCAGATAATAGGGAACGCCGTATCGGGACAGGCACGCGGCGAAATCCACCGCCGCGATGTCGATCGTTTCGCTCGGTTTTCCCATGCGCTCGTTGCGCGCCGCCCAGTCCGGCGCGGCCGTCCCCCAGATCGACCTGCCGGGATTTTTGAAGAACCGGACCGTTCGCGCACCACCCACGTCCGTCGAATCGACGATCGCCCCCTCAACGATCACCAAGCGACCGTCGCGCAGCGCGTCGGCGAACCGCCACCGGCAATGTTCGGCCAAGTCGGGGTCGGCCTCGAACCCGACGACGCGGAATCCCTTTTTCAAATAGAAGTCCGTGTCTTCGCCTTTGTGCATGCCGACGTCGTACGCCAGGTCGTTCTGTCTCACACGGGTTCTTACTCCTTGCTCGCGCATGCGAACATCCACTGCACGCCGAATTTGTCGACGAGCGCACCGAAGTAATCGCCCCAGAACATATCCTGCATGGGCATTTCCACCTTGCCGCCTTCCGCGAGCGCGTTGAACAGGCGGTCGGTTTCCGCGCGGGTGTCCGGCTGCAGGTTGATGTAGACGTTGTTGCCAAACCGCGCCTGGAAACCCATCGATTCCGTCGCGTCCGCGCCCATCAGCCGGTGGCCGCCCAGGATCGGCAGCGAGACGTGCATGACGAGATTCTTGTCCGCCTCGCTTGCCGGCGGCTGGCCTTCCTGCGGCGGCATGTCTCCGATGCGGTTGATACCGCCCTCGAACTCGCCGCCGAAAACCGACTTGTAAAAAGTGAACGCTTCTTCTGTGTTGCCGGGAAAGTTGAGATAGGTGCTGACGGTCGCCATAAGGGGAGGACGTTGATGAGTTACCGCTCCGCGATTTCCTTCAGCTTCGCCAGCGCCTTGGGCCAGGTGTCGTCGTACATCGCCATGTATTCGTCCGGAATGCCCGTCAGTTCGACCGTCACGTCCGTGCCGCCGTCCTTGTCCGCGAAGGTGTAATTTTCGTAGACGGGTTTGTCCGCGCCCCACGGTTTTTTCACCCCGTTTTCGATGACTCCCAAATGCCGCGTGGAAAGGAATTCGTACGGCCGGTTCTCCGCGATTTCGGCGAACATCCCGCCTTCCGCCGTTTTTCCTTCGGGGTCCGGTCCCAAAAATTCGATGGAACTCCCTTGCTCCCAGCTTCCCTTGTAATACGAGCCGGGCGAGAACGCGGACGTCCATTCGCGATACGTCGCGTCGTCCAGCATGGCGTGCCAAACCTGTTTGCGCGGCGCGTTGACGTGGATGGCGAACCGAAGCGTATGCATAGGGCGTGGTGGGGTGAAGAAACAGACGGGGCGTTTGTTGCACGGACACGTGGTGGGCGGGGAGAGACTCGAACTCTCATGGGTTTCCCCACCAGCTCCTAAGGCTGGCGCGTATACCAGTTTCGCCACCCGCCCTCCATCTGTCCGCGGCGCACGGCGCACCTCCGACAATAGCCCATGCAGCGGGCCTTTTCAACGCGGCACCCGTCGCGTATCGTACCGGCGTATGCGCGTCATCCTCCTGCACGGCTTCAACGCCTCGCCCCGGCAGAATTTCCATCCTTGGCTGGCCGGGGAATTGCGGCAGCGGGGCTTTGAGGTCCTCACGCCGGAACTGCCGTTGAAATCCGGCGAAGAAATCCGCCTGCCCGACGTGATTGAAGACCTGCGCCGCCAAGTCGGACGCCTGCACGCGGAGGACATCGTGCTCGGCCACTCGTTGGGCGGACTGATGGCCTTGCAGTACTTGGAAGGAGCCGAAATGTCCGGTCCGCCGCGCGCCGCCATTCTGGTGGCCTCCCCCTGGCACGTGGGCAACCCGGCGCTGCGGCACCTGTTCATCGCCGACTTCGACGCCGACGTGTTGATGTGGAAAGCGCGCGAATTCGTCGTCGTGCATTCCAAGGACGACACGCTGGTGCCCATCGACCATGGCCGCAAATGGGCCGACGTCCTGCGCGCCCGCCTCGTGGAAACCGACGGCGACGGCCACTACATGGACGAACGCTATCCCGTGCTGCTGCAGACCATCGAAGACATCGCCGCCCGCCCGCACGAGTACGCCCCGGGAATGAGCTTGAAAGATGATTTCGAAAATTAAACGCGCCCCGCGGGGCGCGTTTGCGTTTCAATAATGGTACGTCTTCCCACGCAAGATCGTCATGGCGCGGTACAGCTGTTCGTGCAACATCACGCGTGCCAGTTCATGTGGGAACGTCATGGGCGAAAGCGAGAGGACGGCGTCCGCTTCCTTTTCTAACGTCGGATCCGTGCCCAGCGGGCCGCCCAGCCAGAACTCCACCGTCCGCGCGCCGCCCTCGGCCCAGCGGTCCACCTGTTGGGCGAAGGCTTCCGACGCGTACGTTTTGCCCCGCTCGTTGAGCAAGATGCGGAACGCACCGTCTTCCGACGCGCGTTTCAGCGCTTCCGCTTCGTGCTTCCATACCTGCCCCCGTTCGTTGGCGGATCGGAATTTCTCTTCCTTGAGCGCCGTTTCTTCCACACGGGCATAGGGCGACATGCGCCGCGCGTAGTCCTGGGTCACGGAAGCAAACGGGCCGGGTTTGGGCGAGCCGATGGCAAGCAGGCGGAATCGATACATACGGCTCCCACGGTACAACCTGTTCGCAACGTAGCCAAATTCCAGCCTGTGGATGAACGGGGGATAGCAACCCTTGACAAGGTTGAACGACCCCATTAAGATACCGCCACAACTTGAGACGAAGCTCACACCTTCTTTGTCCCCAGAACGTTCGGATCGGTTTCCAAGGGATGGAGAAGAAGGCGTGAAGAATAGGGTAGACAATCGTTCGGGATTCTTCATCAGCCGCCTGCGTGAGCTCGCTTTTGAGCCACCGGGACTGCGCTGATGCGCGGTCCTGTTCGTTTTCCACCCCATTCCTCCTTCGAAGCGGATCCTGTTTCTCCAAACGCATGGAGGTCCGGGATCTGGTCCGAAGGGCCAGAACGTCCCTTCACAATTGAGAACGAGTTGAAAAAGAAGAGAACCAACACAGTTTTTAAACCTCCACTGTGGAACGGTCTGCGGCGTTGTAAGCGTCGTCGGTCGTGCCAGTAGGAAACGGACGTGAAACCAATGGTTTTACGGACGGATCATATTTCACAGTGGTTGTAGAGCAGAAGGGCATACGGTGGATGGCTCGACAGAACATGCCGATGAAAGACGTGGCAGCCTGCGATAAGCTCCGGGGAGGTGGCAGCAACCGTTGATCCGGAGATCTCTGAATGGGGAAACCTAATACGGGGAATGCCGTATTGTCGTGCACTGAATACATAGGTGTACGTCGGGCACCTGGGGAAGTGAAACATCTCAGTACCCAGAGGAAAAGAAAAAGATCTGCTCGTAGAAATGAAGCAGATGCGGACACGTTCCGCGGATGCTTCATTCTCTACGAGTCCATTCCCTCAGTAGTGGCGAACGAAAGGGGAACAGCCCAAACCGTGCGCGTGAAACCCATGTGAACAAGAAGACGCAAGTTTTCCTGCAATCATAGGTGAAAGGTGGAAGCCGTTGCGCGTACGGCGTTGTAAGATGGAAATGTCACTTTCTTCCAAAAGTGAACGGGACGCGTGATTGATAGGAGAAGTACTTGGAACAGTACGTCAAAGAAGGTGAAAACCCTGTATCCGAAATCATCCCGCGCGACCGTCGTTTCCGTTCTTGAGTACCACGAGACACGTGAAATCTTGTGGGAATCTGCCGCGACTATGTGGCAAGGCTAAATACGTGTTCTGATCGATAGTGAACAAGTACCGCGAGGGAACGCTGAAAAGTACCCCGGGAGGGGAATGAAATAGTATCTGAAACCGTATGCTTACAAGGAGTCGGAGCCCGCAAGGGTGACGGCGTTCCTATTGAAGAATGAGCCAACGAGTGTGCTGCGTGTCGCTTGGTTAAGCCCTACGGGGCGAAGCCGTAGTGAAAGCGAGCGTTAACTGCGCGTCGTCTCATGCTGTACTCGCGCATTGCCCGCAAGGGGGATGCGTCGGGTACAACGTGAGAGGGTGACACGTACACGACCCGAAACCGGGTGACCTATCCATGGCCAGGCTGAAGCGGGCGTAACAACCCGTGGAGGGCCGAACCCACGTGCTGTGCAAAACACGGGGATGAGCTGTGGATAGCGGAGAAATTCCAATCGAACTCGGTAATAGCTGGTTCTCCCCGAGATAGCTTTTGGGCTAGCGCCGGCAAAGAACGTATGGGGGGTAGAGCACTGAATGGGGTCTTCGCCGCAAGGTAGAAGCCCTAACCAAACTCCGAATACCCATACGTGTTCCCGGCAGTCAGACCATGGGGGCTAAGCTCCATCGGTCGAGAGGGGAACAGCCCAGATCTCAAACTAAGGCCCCTAAATCGTTGTTAAGTGTAAAAGGTGGTCGGAAGGCTTATACAACCAGGAGGTTGGCTTAGAAGCAGCCATCCTTTAAAGATAGCGTAACAGCTCACTGGTCAAGCTTTCCCGCGCCGAAAATGTACCGGGGCTCAAACAACGTGCCGAAGTTGAGGGTTTAACGGTTTAGACCGTTAAGCGGTAGGGGAGCATTCGCATCGCACTGAAGTCAGGTCGTGAGGCCTGGTGGAGCGTTGCGAAGGGAGAATGTTGGCATAAGTAGCAAAAAGAAGGGTGAGAACCCCTTCCATCGTAAACCCAAGGTTTCCTGGGCAACGCAAATCGACCCAGGGTTAGTCGGGAGCTAAGGCGAGGCCGAGAGGCGTAGCCGATGCACAGCAGGTCAATATTCCTGCACCTTGTGGCAGACTGAAGCAGGGACGCTTTGTGAACCTTCCCGCGTCCTATGGCTATGACGTTGGGGACGAGACGACGGCCGGTAGGCAAATCCGCCGGCGCAACTCATCTCGTCATCGCGAGCCGGCCGCAAGGCTGGCAAGGGGAGCGGAACATGGAGCCAAGAAAAGCTGCTAGGGTTAATCTGTCATAAGCCCGTACCGGAATCCGACACAGGTGGGTGGGCGCGTAATGTGCCAAGATGTACGAGAGAACCCTCGTTAAGGAACTCGGCAATTCAATGGCCGTAACTTAGGGATAAGGCCTGGTTTCCCCCGGGAGGGGGAGACCCGCAGCGAAAGACGCTAAGCGACTGTTTATCAAAAACACAGGTCCGTGCGAAACCGTAAGGTGATGTATACGGGCTGATGCCTGGCCAGTGTCCGAACGTTAAGGAAGGGGGTTAGCCGCAAGGCGAAGCCTTCGACCGAAGCGCGGATGAACGCCGGCGATAACTATAATCGTCCTAAGGTAGCGAAATTCC
>CAZCMI010000023.1:0-13218 GCA_964499955.1 uncultured Gammaproteobacteria bacterium | reverse complement strand
AATGCTCGATATAGCGCATGTCCAGGCGGACTTCCTCCTCAAACGTCAGGTCCGCGCGGCCGCTGATCTGCGCCAGGCCCGTGATGCCCGGCTTCACCGTCAGCACCTTGCGCTGCGCGGGCGCGTACTTGGCCACTTCCTCCGGCAGATGCGGGCGCGGCCCCACCAGGGACATGTGGCCCAGCAGCACCAGGTAGAACTCGGCCAGTTCGTCCAAACTGTACGCGCGGATGAACCGCCCCACGCGCGTGACGCGCGGGTCGTCCTTCGTTTTCACGAGCGGGCCGTTGCGCGTGTCCAAATGCGACAGTTCCTTGTAGCGCATGTCGTGCGTGCCCGGTTTCATCGAGCGGAATTTCACGTAGCGGAACCGTTTGCCGCCCGCCCCGACGCGCATGACCGGTTTGCCGTCGTCGAGCTTGCTCCAAAAGACCGGCAGACCGGAATCGATCACGATGGCGAGGACGACGAGCAGCTGGATCGGCAGGGTCACGAGGATGAGCAGCAGGGAACCGATGAGGTCGAAGGCGCGTTTGTAGATGGCGCCCCAGCCGTCCAACGGGGTTTTGCGCACTTCGATGACGGGCACGCCCGCGTACAGGTGCAGCACCGACCGGCCCACGGCGGAGGAGAAAAAGTCGGCGGTATAGGTGAAGCCCAGGTGCTCCGTGTCCGTGAAGGCGAGCATGTCGAGCGCGTCTTCCCGTCTGGCCTCCGGGTCCGCCAGCCAGAGTTCGTCCACGCCGTCCATGCGCTTGAGTTTACGGATTTTCTCGGCCGTCGTTTTCGTGAAGGACGGGAAGCGCGCCACGATGCGGAAGCCCAGGCGCGGGTGTTTGGCGAAGGTGTCGGCGAGGATGTTCGCCGCGTGCGTTTCCCCGATGACGGCGATGCGGTGTTCCCCCACGCCGAAGCGCAGCAGCAGGCGCTGGAAGCCGCGCACCAGCAGCCGCCCGATGATGACGAACGCCACGGAGAACAGCCAGGCCGCCACGGCGATGAAGCGGGATTCGAAGAACGTGCGGGAGAAGAACAGGATGGCGAACACGGCCGCCATGGCCGCCGAACAGGCGAGCACGACGCGGACCAGTTCCGCCGCGATGGCCCGGCGGCGCGTCACGTACAGCCCGGATACCGCGAACACGGCGATCCACACCAAGGCCACGGGCGCGGCCACGGCGAGGTACTGCGGGAAGGTCAGGTCGAACAGGACCGGACGCACCGTGGTGAACGCCGGGTGGAAGCGGGAGAAATAGGCCGCGGTGGCGGCCAGGATGACGGCGGCAACATCAACGGGAACCAGCAGGGCGGTGAACAGCAATTCCGTCTTTTTCATAGGAGGAACGGTTGGGGGGATCATAGCAAAAACCCTCGCCGGAGGCGAGGGTTTTTGCGGTCTTCGGAGCGGTCTGTAAGCCGAATTTTGTCTGTCACCGCTTGCGCGGAGGAGACGGCCATCTCTCTGGTCCGCGCGTTGCCGCGCGGCTCTAGCGAGCTACCAAACTTGCTCTTGCACCGGAAGGGGTTTGCCACGTCACCGCCTCGCGGCGGGACGAACGCCGTAGCCGTACGCGCCGCCCGGAGGCGGACGCGCGGACACCGACGCACTTTTCACGTTTCACCCCGCGTGATGCGGGGCTAGTATAGTCTCTGTGGTACTTTCCCTGGGTTTTGGCTCAAGGGCCATGGCATGAATTGCTCCAATGCCGTGAACCTTCAGCGGTATGCCCGGTCGCCGTTAGCGACCTTCCGCAGAACGAGGTTCTGCACAGCGCGCCTTGCGGCACGCCGGGTGTTCGGACTTTCCTCGCGTTTCCCGAAGGAAACACGCGACCGTCCGACCGTCCGAAGACAGGCGGAATATAGCACGAAATGGGCCGTATGTCAATGCGGGAAGCCGGCGTTCGGCAAAAGAAAATGCCGTTCCAAGGCGGGGACGGAACGGCGGGAGCGTCAATGGATGATGCGCAGGTTCGGATGCCGCGTGCGCAGCGCCGCTTCGAGATTGCGCGTCGCCCGCGACCCGACGCGGGGCGAATAGGCGCCGTATGTTTCGCGGAAGGCGGTCGGCGACAACCGGTTCATGTCTTGTTGTGCCTGGGACATGAACTCGATGAGCGGGACCAGGCCGTGCGCGGCGCCCAGCGCGTCGATGCTCTTCGGGATGCTGGTCCCCACGTCCCGCCAGAGAAGCCGCGTCTCCGTTTCCGCCCGGAGCAACGCTTCGCGGACAAAGGCGGCGACGGACGGACCTTGCTCCGCGCCGAGGATCTCTTTTGCCCATGAAGGAAGGGCTTTCAGACACAGATCGCGTTCTCCCGCCAGGACGAACAGGCAGGATGCCAGATCGTTTGGCTTGAGGCGGCCGTCCTGCAGCCACCAAAAAATCGCGTGCATCTTGATGGCGACGAACCGTATTTCATTCATGCAGGAACCTCCGTGAACGGCCGGCCGGGCCGTCGGGAAAAGGAATGAACGTGCCGATTGGGTACCAAAAAACGGCGCGGAGGTCAACCCCCGCACCGCGTTCTGTGCCGCGTTTAGAGCGCCACGCCAATTTTGCGGCGGACGTCCTGCATTTTGGCTTCGGCCCGCGTGCGGGCCTTGGCTGCCCCGTCGCGCAAGAAGCCCGTCAGCACCCGTTCGTCTTCCAGCAGGTAGGTGATGGTGTCCTGGATCGGGTCGAGCCAGGCGTTCACCGCCCCCGCCAAATCCGCCTTGAACGCGCCGTAGCCCTTGCCGTCGTACGCGGCTTCCAGTTCCTTTACGGTCTTGCCGCTCACCAGGGAGAAGATGGTCAGTAGGTTGGTGAGTGCCGGACGGTCCGCGCCCGCCTTCACTTCGCCGCCGGAATCCGTGACGGCCGCCTTGATTTTCTTTTCCACCGTGGCTGGGTCATCCAGCAGGGAAATGTAGTTCTTGGGGCTTTTGGCCGATTTCGACATTTTCTTCGCCGGGTCGTCCAGGCCCATGATGCGCGCGCCTTCCTTGCGGATGAGCGGTTCCGGCACCGTGAACGTCTCGCCGAAGGTTTTGTTGAACCGCAGCGCCAGGTCCCGGGCCAGTTCCACGTGCTGTTTTTGGTCCGCGCCCGTGGGCACGACCTGGGTGTCGTACAGCAGGATGTCCGCCGCCATCAGCACGGGATAGGTGAACAGGCCCACGCTGACGCGCTCGCCCTTGCCCAAGGCCTTGTCTTTGAACTGGGTCATGCGTTCCAGCTCGCCCATTTTGGCCGTGCAATTGAGGATCCACGCCAATTCCGTGTGCTGCGGCACGAGGGATTGGGGGAAAAGCAGGGTTTTCTTTGGGTCGATACCCGCCGCCAAATACGTCGCTGCGGCCAGCAGGATGTTCTTGCGCAGGGTTTCCGGATCCTGCGGGACGGTGATGGCATGGTAGTCCGGGATGAACATGACCATGTCGCTTTCCGCCTGGAGTTTCACCATCGGGTCGATGGCGCCGAAATAGTTGCCGATGTGCAGCAGGCCGCTGGGTTGCAGGCCGGTCAAAACGCGTTTCATATTTCCGCATCATAGCGGCCGGCCCCGCGGAACGCAACGAACCGCGCCAAACGCAAACCCCACCTTTGCGGGGCGGGGGAATGCGGCTGTGGCGATTATACTTCCATGATGATCGGGAGGATCATCGGGCGGCGTTCGGTGCGTTGGAACAGGAACGCGCCGATTTCGTCGCGGATGCGGTTCTTGGCTTCGTTCGGATCCGCGTCCATCTTGGCGTCCTTGCTCATCACTTCCACGACCTTCTGGCGCGTGGCGTCGATGAGCGCGCTATGTTCCTTCAGGAAGATGAAGCCGCGGGAGACGATGTCCGGCGTGCCCATCAGCTTGCCGGTCTTGCGTTCCAGCTGGACCACGACCACCACCATGCCGTCTTCGGCCAGGGCCTGGCGGTCGCGCAGCACCACCTGGGACACGTCGCCGACGCCCAGGCCGTCCACGAAGACGTACTCGGCGTTGATCTTTTCCGGCGTCAGGCGGCCGCCGCCCTTCCAGAACTCCATCACCTGGCCGTTGTCGGCCACGAAGACGTTCTGCTCCGTCCAGCCCATGCTGTACGCCACCTCGGCGTTCTGGCGCAGGAGGAAATGGTTGCCTTCGATGGGGATGTAGAACTTCGGCTTGAGCAGCGCGAGGAGGAGCTTGATGTCTTCCTGCTGCGCGTGACCGCCGGCGTGCACGTCCATCATCTGGTAGTTGATGACCTTGGCGCGCTTGCGGGAGAAAATATCCTTGAGGCGTTCCACGCCCTTCTCGTTGCCCGGAATGATGGACGAGGAGAAGACTACGGTGTCCGTGGGTTGGATGCGCACCGAGCGGTGCTCGTCCGACGCGATGCGGTTGAGTGCCGCGTTCTTTTCGCCCTGGGCGCCCGTGCAGACCACGACGACGCGGCCCGGCGGATAGTCGTCGATGTTCTCGATGGGGATGAGCGTGCTGTTGGAAATCTTGATGAAGCCCAGTTCCTTGGCGATTTCGACGTTGGTCTTCATGGAGAAGCCGTCGAGGGCCACTTTCTTGCCCAGGCGTTCGGAGATTTCGAGGATCTGCTTCACGCGGCCCAGCAGGGAGGCGAAGGTGGCGATGATGACGCGTCCCTTGGCCTTTTCCAAGATGCGTTCCAGCTCCTCGCCGATGACCTTTTCGGACACCTGGTGGCCCGGCTTGTTGGCGTTGGTGGAGTCGCCCATCAAGGCGATCACCTTGCCGTCCATGCCGAGGTTCGCGATCTTTTGGAAGTCGGCGTGCGCCGTGCCCGTGGGGTGGAAGTCGAACTTCCAGTCGCCCGTGTGGCAGATGGTGCCGGCCGGGGTTTCCACCACGATGCCCGCGGCGTCGGGGATGCTGTGGTTGATGTGGAAGAACGAGACCTTGAAGGCGCCCAGCTGGATGACGTCGTCGAGCTTGGTGACGCGCAGGTTGATGGGCGGCGTGTCGAAGTCCGTTTGGCGGCGCTTGATGATGCCCGCGGACATCGGCAGGGCGTAGATGGTGGGGTTGCCGATGAAGGGAACCGTGTGCGGGATGGCGCCGATGTGGTCGTAGTGGCCGTGGGTGATGATCACGCCGCGGATGTTCTTCTCCTTGCCGCGGAGATAGGACATGTTCGGGATGATGTAGTCCACGCCCGGCATGTCGTCGTCCGGGAACTGCAGGCCCATGTCGATCAGGATGATGTCGTCCTTGTACTCGATGAGGGTGCAGTTGCGGCCGACTTCTTCCAGGCCGCCCAAAACTATGACGCGGACTTTGTCCGAGGGGTTGGGGGGCGGCGGGGCGGCTGCGGCGGAAGAAGCGGGGGTGGCGGCGGGCGACGCGGGTCCGGCAGCGGGGCCAGTGCCCACGCGGTGGGAACCGGCGGCGCGGAAGACGCGGCCGCGGAAGCGGTCCACGTTGGCGCGGGGGCCGCGGCCTTGCGGAGAACGGGTGTTCATAGAGATGAAAAAAGAAAGGCTATGTGCGTCCCGAAGGAAAAAATCACGTCGCGGGACGCGGAAACGAATGAAATATAGGGAGCAGCGGAACCGGGGAGAGCGTCCCAGTTGCCGCAAACGTGATCTTTGTCCGACGGACGACGTGCGTCCGTAATCCGGCGACCAAAGGCCGCGTGTCAATGCAGGGAGGATAGCAGAAGGCGGGCCGGTTGTCCACTCTCAAACGAAAGCACCCGGAAAACCGGGTGCTTTTGGTGCGGATGGAGAGACTCGAACTCTCAAGCCCGTAAGGGCACAGGCTTCTGAGACCTGCGCGTATACCAGTTCCGCCACATCCGCGTCATTGGGGAACCTCCTAAAATCCGTTCTGGCGTTGTTGCCGGGCTGCGCCGAACGCTCGTCGTAGCGCCGCTACGCCTCGGTCCGTACTCGCCCGTCGCCTCGCCAGAACAAATTTGTAGAAGGTTCCCACGCATTCTTTTCTCTTTTTGCCTCCCCTCACTCGCCGCGTTGCAGGGCCTTTTTCGTGCGGACGTACCATTCCGCCGCGGTGGCGAAGCGGTCGGAGGGGACGTTCACCCGGGGGATGTCTGCGCCGCGGATCTTGCCGCCCAGTGCGTAGGCGTAGGCGGAGCGGTACAAGACCACCGCCGGCACGTCTTCGGTCACGAGGGCCTGGAACTGCGCGAGCAATTCCGCGCGCGCCTGCGGGTCCAGCGTTTTGCGTGCGTCCGCGAGCAGCGTGTCTGCCTGTGCGCTGGCGTATCCCGCCAAGTTCAGGCCGCGGTCCGCCGCCTGGGACGAATGCCAAAAGGGGAATGGGTCGAGATCCGCGCCGGAGAGCATGCCCGTGAGCAGCGCTTCGTACGCACGTGGTTCGATGGCGTCGCGGAAGAAATCCGCTTGCGCCACCGCCACCACCTGGACGTCGATGCCGACGTCGGCCAGCTGTCCGGCCAACCGTTCCGCCGCCCGGACGAATTCGGGCGTCTGGACGGTCGTCAGCGTAAAGGAAAGCGGGGGAATTGTCGAGGGGTCCTCGGCGGGCGTGCTGCCGGAGGCCGCGCGCGGCGCCCGGGAGAGGCGGAAAATCTCGCCTTCGGGCCAGGGGAACCCCGCTTCGTCCAGTAGTGCATTGGCAGTTGCCGTGTCCCGTGCGGGAACAGCGGGGGTGCCCGCTTCTGCCAAGGCTTCGGGCAGCACCGGGGTCGCGAGCGGTTCCCCGTGCCCGTTCAGCGCCTCGCGCACGAGGTCCGCGCGGTCCACGGCCAGCGCCACGGCTTGGCGCACGGCCTTCGTCTGGAACAACGGCTGGGCACGCTGGTTGAACAGCAGGGCGGTGACGCGCGGCATGGCCGGGCGCAGCATTTCCACGCCGCCCGCCCGTTCAACCTCGGTGTCCAGTTCCGGCGGAACGAACCCCATGCCTTCCACGTTGCGGGCCGACACGGCCCGGGCGGCCGAACCGGCGTCGGCGTAGAATTTGAAGGTGACGGTTTCCAGGTACGCTGGGTCGCCGTAATAGTCCCCGTTGCGTTCCAGCACCAGGGTGCGGACGGCGCCCAGCTGGTCCTTTGTCAGTTCCTTGAAGCGGAAGGGGCCGCTGCCCACCGGCCGCAGGTTGAACCCCGCCAGCGGGGCGTTACGCGGCGCCACGTCCATCCATACTTCGGACGGCAGGATGCCCACGGTCAGCGCATGCGGGAAGGCCGCGGAGGGCTCCGGCAGGGTGAACGTAATGGTATGGTCGTCCGTCTGCGTCCATTCGACCTGTTGGTAGGCGGCGGTGAGCGGGCTGCGGTACGCCGGGTTTTTCAACGCGCCGAAGGTGAACAGCACGTCTTCCGCGCCGACCTTGCGGCCGTTGTGGAAGCGCGCATCGTCCCGGAGGACGATCGTATGGACGCGCCCGTCTTCGGACACCTCGTACTGTTCGGCCAAGTCGTTCACCAGGCCCGCGCGCGGGTCCCAGCGCAGCAACCCGGAATACACCAGGCGGGCGATGTCGGCGTCCACGTCGTTGGCCGGAGCGTACAGCGGGTTGATGAGCTGCGGCTCCCCGACCAGCGCTTCCGTGTACTCGCCGCCGACGGCCGGCGTTTCCACCTGATGGGTGGACACGTACCGGACGAGGGAAAAGCCGAACATCAGCACGGCTCCCGCAAGCAGCCCGGCGAGCCAGCGCTTCTCCCCGCCGGTCAGCACGCGGCCCGTTTGCGCCCACTGGCGGGCGGACGGAAAGCGGCGCGGTTTGGATACCGCAAGGACCTGCCGGAGAGCGAGGTCCGACGAGGCGGCGTTCGCGGGCGGGCGCTTTTGGAAAAGCGGCACAGGGAGGAATGCGGCGGGTTAGACGAGTACGTTGGCGAGCGCGATGCCGAAGAAGAGGATCGCGAAGACGATCGTGGCTTGGAACAGGCGCTTCTCCACGCCGCGCTTGGTGCGGTACACGTTGCCTTCGCCGCCGAAAGCGGCGCCGAGGCCGGAGCCGCGGGCTTGGAGCAACACGCAGGTGACGAGCAGCGCGGCCGCGATGAATTGGGCGATATTCAGGATGGAATTGAGCATAATTTTCCCTTGGGGAAACGTCGAAAACCTATCAGAGAACGACCCGCGCGTCAACGCGCCCGGGGCCGCTTGGGGACGGCGAACCGTTTCATGCCGCGCCCGCTGACCTTCATGGCGGGCCGTCCTTTGCGGCGCCGTTGTTCCGCGCGCAGCCGCGCGCGTTCCTCTTCGCGTTCGGTGTCCATGCGCCTCCCATGATATACTTTTTTCGTATGGACGACGAACGCATCGACGACGCCACCGGCGAAACGTCCGGGGAAGAGGAGCACGCACGCGGCGGGCGGGCGGGGCGGTGGGCTGCCACGGCGGCCGTCCTGGTCGCCCTGGTCTTGATGATCTCCTTCACGTGGCGCGTGGTCTATTTCATGAACGGCATTCGCGACGGCTCGTTGGACCCGTCCTTGTTGGCGTTCTCGTCCGCCATGTCCGTTTCGCGCCTCGCCGCGTCGGTTCCCTCGGGTGCGGCACCCGCGGAACGGGCGGACGCTCCCGCCACCGGTCCGGAAGACGCGGAACTCACCATCGTGGAATTCGCCGATTTCGACTGCCCGTACTCCCAGGAGGCCAGCCATGCCGTTCGCGCCGCCTCCTTGCGTTACGGAGACCGGGTCCGCTTCGTGTTCCGTCATTATCCGTTGGACGAATTGCATCCCGACGCCCGCCGCGCGGCCGAGGCGTCCGAATGCGCGCGCGAGCAGGGCAAGTTTTGGGAATATCACGACAAGCTGTTCTTGAACCAAGGGGGGTTGGGGGAAGCCAGCCTGACGCGGTACGCGGACGAAGCGGGATTGGACGCCCCCGCCTTCGCCCGGTGCCTGGCCTCCGGCCGCCACGCCGCGTCCGTGGAAGCGGACTTCCAAGCGGGAGCCGCCGCCGGCGTCGCGGGCACGCCCACGTTTTTCTTCAACGGCGCGGCCGTGCCGGGCGCCATCCCCGCGGACGTGTTGGACCTACTGATCCGACAGTTCATCGGCGAAAACAGTTAACGCTTGCGTATGCGCCTCTTCCGCCTGTTCGCCGCCCTCGCGCTCAGTTTGACCGTCCTTGTTGGCGCGGTGCCTGCCTTCGCCCAAACCACGCCCGCACCTGCGTCCCAAGCCTGCGATTGTTGGTGCACCTCTTCGACGGGAGCGAAAAAAGAAGACGCGAAAGCCACCAGCACGACCGCGTGTCAAACCGCGTGTCAAGGGCAGAACGAGCGGATGATCGTGTGTTCCGACCGACCGGCGTTCTGGCCGGCGAACAATCTCCGCTGTTTCGCCAGCGAAGACGAATGCAAGATGAATTGCGAACGGCCCAGTCCGGACGCGTCGACTCCGCAAAGTACCGCGCATTGGGACAGACACCATCAGCCGTCGGAATGTCTGCCCGGCTCCCATTATTGCTATTGTCTGGGCCAGCCCTATACGCTCGCGCACGAAATCGGGGGGACGAAGCAGGTGGCGGACTACGGGTCGTACGTGGAGACGGTCTACCGGTGGTTGTTGGGCATCGCGGGGACGGTGGCCATCATCATGATCATGGTGGGCGGCCTGCAATACGTGTTGTCCGCTGGTGGCGCGGACGTGGGTAAGGCGAAGGCGCGCATGAAGAATGCGGTCATCGGCCTCGTTCTGTTGTTCGCAGCCGCTCTCTTACTGGAGACCGTGAACCCGCGTCTGCTCACCCTGCAGCCGCCGCGCCTGCCGGCCTTGAAGCGTATCGAGTTGTTGACGGAAAACACGAGGTGCGTCGACCTGGCGGAAAAAGGGTACGTGATCGAAGGTTATACCAAAGGACAGCCCAACCGCACCTGCGGGGAAACGGCCGTCGTGTTGAGGGATCCCAATGGAAGCAATGTTGCGGAAGGGACGACGTGTCGGTTCACGCATTGTCCGGCGCACGCGGAAGGCCAACAGGGATGCTTCATGGTTCCTGGGGAAGGAGGGGTGATGGAAGGGAAGTGCGCGTGGTGCGGGGACATCGTGCCGGATGAGGGTCAGATTCCCATCATCCCTTCATCCGCCGTGTGTTCGGGCCTGACGACGCCGCCAGCGAGCAACCGGCAGTTCAGCCAGTGTTTTTGGACGCGCGAACCGTCCATGCTATTCGGGTTAAATTGGACGTCGGCCGAGCAAATTGCCGGTATCACCGGAGGCGCCGTGATTGGAAACTTTATCCCGTTTCCGGGTGCAACAGCTATGGGGGCGGCCATAGGTGCGGGTGCCACGGGCGCGCTCGAATTGCGGCACGGCGTTTGCGCGGAGTTGAAGTACGATTGCAATTTGATCACGACCTGCGAGGGATTCAACAGCAGTGCCCTTCAGGTGAGAAATAAAAAGACGGACAACGAATTATATGACATCGGCCCTGGCTGGGGCGACCTGAGCATGCAGGAAGTCTGCTTGCAAAACACCTGCACGGACAATAATGGCGTCCGATTGAATTGCATTTACAATGCGGAGACGAACCGATGCCTCACGCCCATTCTCGGGCAGGGCGCGACGGGCGATCATTGCAACAGCGACACGGATTGCATTGGGAACATGGTCTGCAACACGAGATGGCGGAACTCATGTGTGTTGCCGAACTCGGGTGAACAGGGAACGAGCTGCACGCGCGACATCGAATGCGACGGGACGTGCAATACGGCGTTTGAGCCGGACGCGTGCGTGCGGAACGGGTCATTGGCGCGCGGACAAGATTGTGAAAGAAACGTGCAATGCGCCTCCAATCGTTGTACCCCAAGTTTGATCCCTTTCCGCGATAACACATGCGAGTAGCCATACCCAAGAAAAACGCGCGGTCTCATCCGCGCGTTTTTGTGACCTGAAGGTCCGCCCCTTGCTCCGTTCGTAAATGGATGATATCCTCGTCGCCGATCTTCTTTTGCCCTGATCGGCTATGAGCGACCACATTTCCGTGCGCGGCGCGCGCGTGCACAACCTGAAGAACGTCTCCGTGGACATCCCCAAGGACAAGCTGGTGGTCATCACCGGATTGTCCGGTTCGGGCAAGTCCTCCCTCGCCTTCGACACCGTCTTCGCCGAGGGCCAGCGCCGGTACATGGAATCCCTGTCGAGCTATGCCCGGCAGTTCCTGGAGCTGCAGGACAAGCCGGACGTGGACGAAATCCTGGGCCTCTCGCCCACCATCGCCATCGACCAGAAATCGTCGTCGCACAACCCCCGGTCCACCGTCGGCACGGTGACCGAAATTTACGACTTCCTGCGCGTGCTCTTCGCCCGCGCGGGCCGGCCCCACTGCCCGAAGTGCGGCGATGAAGTCCGCGAGCAGACGGTGGAACAGGTCGTCGCGCGCGTGCGGGAAGAAGCGGGGAAGGGTCCCGTGCTGTTGCTCGCCCCGGTCGTGCGCGAGCAAAAGGGCGAACACCGCCAGGTCTTCGCCGGGGCCGCCGCCGCGGGCTTTTCCCGCGTGCGTTTCGACGGCTTCCTGATGGACATGGACGAAGCCGCCGCCATGCGCAAGGACAAGAAAAAGCCACATTCCATCGAGGTCGTCGTCGCGGAAATCACGCCGGAGGTGGCGGGGAACGCCACGGCCGTAACCGACGCCGTGAAAAAGGCCCTCGACTACGGCAACGGCCTCGTGTTGCTCTTGAACGACGACACGGGCGACGAGCAGCTGCTCTCGCAAAGCTTCAGCTGCCCGCGCTGCGGCGTGAACCTGCCGCGCCCGGAGCCGCGCCTGTTCTCCTTCAACTCGCCCCACGGCGCCTGCGGCGAATGCACCGGGCTGGGGTTGAAGTTGGTGCTGGAACCCGAATTGGTGATCCCCAACCCGCGCCTGTCCTTCGCCGAAGGGGCCGTGCGCCCGTGGACGCGCATCGCCGGCAACCAAACCAGCTACCTGCGCCTGTTGGAGCTGGTGGGGAAGAAGCACAAGTTCTCCGTGCACGCGCCGGTGGATTCCCTGTCCAAGGAAAAGTTGAACCTGGTGCTGTACGGCACGGGGGCGGACACCTACGCCTTCGATGGGCAAGAAATCACGTTCCCCGGCGTGTTGGCGCAGTTGGAACAGAAGTACAAGGAAACCGATTCCGACTACGTCCGCAACGAGTTGGAAACGTACATGCGGACCATGGTTTGCCCGGCCTGCCAGGGCAAGCGCCTGCGCCCCGAGGTGCTGGCCATCACCATTTCCGGCAAGTCCATTTCCGACGTGACGGGCATGGCCATCGACGACGTGTTGGCGTTCTTCAACGCCTTCGCCCCGCCCGCCCCCGCGGCCAAGTCCGGCAAGGGCAAGGCGAAGAAAAGCGTGAAGGGCGCGCGCCCCGCCGACGGCTCCCTTTCGGACGCCGAAGCGTTGGTGGTGGAGCGCGTGGCCAAGGAAATCACCGCCCGCCTGCGCCACCTGCTGGACGTGGGGTTGGACTACCTCACCCTGGACCGCGCGGCCATGACGCTCTCCGGCGGGGAAGCCCAGCGCGTGCGTTTGGCCACCCAGCTCGGGTCCGCGCTCTCCGGCGTCATCTATATTTTGGACGAACCGTCCATCGGGTTGCACGCCCGCGACAACGACCGCCTCATCGACACGGTGAAGAAGCTGCGCGACCAGGGCAATTCCGTCCTGGTGGTGGAGCACGACGACGCCATGATCCGCGCGGCGGACTACGTCTTCGACGTTGGTCCCGGCGCGGGCGAATACGGCGGGGAGATCGTGGCCGAAGGTACGCCCGCGGAAATCCGCAAGGATCCCGAGTCGCTCACCGGCCAGTATCTGTCCGGCAAGAAGGCCATTTCCGCGCCCAAGCAATACCGCAAGGGCAGCGGCAAGCGCCTCACGGTGCAGGGAGCCACGGCCTTCAACCTCAAGAACGTCTCCGTGGACGTCCCGCTCGGCACCTTCGTGCTCGTTCTTGTCGGCTGGCAACTCGCAGCCAACGCCAACGAGACCTTCATCCTGCCGAGCCCCGGACAGGTCCTGCAGAGCCTCGTCGATGACTGGTCGATGATGGAGCGCGCGGCGGCGGCCCGCTTGTCCGCATCGAAGGCGCTCGTTGCGGCGCGGACCCGCTCGGGCAGTTCGACCGGGCGTGGCTCGGGCAGCCCGGGGAAGCCCGGGTCGTCCGGCGCCGCCGAGGCGGCCGCGACTGCGGCCGAGCAGCATGCGGCGAGCGGGCTGTCGTCGAGCCGGTTGGTGGCCGAGACGCCCTGGCGGGTCCCTCGCACGGCGCGCACGGAGACCTCCGT
>CAZCMI010000022.1:0-13302 GCA_964499955.1 uncultured Gammaproteobacteria bacterium | reverse complement strand
AATTTGGTGGTGCCGAGGGAACGCGCGTTTTTGATGAAGCCGGGCATAGGAGAACGGGTTACCGCATTTCCGCGATCAGCGTCCCGCGCACCATCCCCATGCCGCAGCTGAACGCGTAGCGTCCGGGGGACAGGGGCGGCAGGTCCACGACGTTCAGGCCGGGCGACAGCGTTACGTCCAGGCCGAGGGCGGGCACGACCAGCGTGTCCGCGCATCCCATCTGCCGGGCGCCGTCGATTTCCCACCGCGCCGGCTCGTCCGCGCGCACGCGCAGCACGCTCGGTTCGTACGTGCCGTACGGGGTGACGGCCATGCGGACCGCCTGTGCGCCGTTCTCCCGTACGGAGAGGGCGGCTCCTTCCCCGCCGGGCGCCGGGAACGCCACGCCGAGCAATGCCAGGCCGTTGTGCGCGTTGGCGAGCGCGAGCAAAGCCACGGCAACGCCGACCACGCGCGTGACCCGTCCCAGCGCAAGGCCGCGGGCCGCCGAGAACACGGCACCGACGCCGAGCAAGGCCGGCAGAGTGCCGAGGGCGAACACGGCCATCGTGGCGGCAGCGGCTGCCGGATCGCCGAGGGACAGGGCGTACAGCTGCACGGACTGGGTGAAGCCGCACGGCAGGAAGAACGTCAGCGCGCCGAACGCGGCCGGCATGAGCGGATGCTCGGACGCGTGCAGGGCGCGGATACGGTCTGCCAGCCAGGCGGGCGGTTTGAGGGCGAAGGAGCGCGGCGCCAGGTCCAGCAGCCGGGCGGCGATGCCGAGCATGAGCAGCGCCACGAGGAGCAGGAAGATCCCGTTGGCGAACGGGGTCAACGCGACGGCGCGGCCAAGCAGGCCGGTCAGCGCGCCGAACCCGGCGAACCCGGCCAAACGCCCGGCGTTGAACGACAGGTGCGGCCGCATCCGTTCGAGGAAGGACGCATTCGGCAGCCGGGCCGCCGCAGCCGCGGACATCGCCGCAACCAGCCCGCCCACCACCGCCGTACACGAGGAAAACGCCGCCACTACGCCAATGAACAGCACGGCGAGCAAACCCGTCCCCTCCCCGACCGCCGGGGAAAAGCGGAACAGGCCCAGGCGTTCGCCGAGCAAGTAGGCCGCCACGACGGCGCCCAATACCAGGAGCAGGCGTTTCCACGGATACGAGGTCATAGAGCGGCTAGGCCTTCTTCACCCGCTCCACGCCGCCCGCGGCGGAAATAGCGCCGGCAACGCCCGCGGGCACCATCGCGCGCCAGTCGCCGCCGGTTTTCATGCGCGCGCGGATCTCCTCGCCGCTGATGCCGGGGACTTCCTTGATCCACTTCACCTCCACGCCCGCCGCCTCAAAGCACGCCTTCACGTGCTCGTTGCCGGTCCAGGCCATGTGCACCTCGCCCGCGGCTTCCAGGGCTTTTTTCGTCCATGCGGCGTCGTCGCCGGGGACGTCCGGGATGGTTACCAGGTCCACGTTGAAGTTCGGGATGATGTCGGCGTCCTGCAAGGCGGCTTGGATCATGTCCTTACGTTCTTCGGCCGTGAACGGGTCGTCGGCGCTGGGGCGCGCGTCCGGGCTGCCGACGGCGATGACGATGCGGCCGCAGACCTTGGTCATTCCTTTAACGACGAGCAGGTGCCCGTTGTGGAAGGGCTGGAAACGGCCGACGAACAGGCAGGTGAGGGTGGGCATACGGAAGAGAGGTTAACGTCGCCAGTTTACACCGCGCCCTTTCTTCGCGCGACCCCTTGCCCGCACCCCCAGGCTTGCCCGCCCGGGCCGTTTCGCGTATATTCCCCTCGCAACGCCCGCGCCGACGCTGTGCCAACGCCCGCACCGAACGCCTGTCGATCGGGGATCGTCTAATGGCAGGACAGCGGCCTTTGAAGCCGTGAATCGTGGTTCGAATCCACGTCCCCGAACCACGAAAAACGCCTGGCATTTGTCAGGCGTTTTTCGTATGGGACGTGGATTCGAACCGGAAGGGGCTTGGGGAAACACCTGTTTCCCCACGGCTGCCGGGGGAGGTCTACGGAGGGGTGGAAACCCCTCCGTACGAGCGAGGACGGCGCACGCCCGGACGAGCGAGGTGAGATTCCACGTCCCCGAACCAACAAAGCCCTGAGCGCAAGCTCGGGTTTTTGTTTGTATCAGCGCCATTTCACCGCACATCCGCCTTGATGGCCCGCACGAGTTCCGGAAAGGTCGCCACGTTGAAATGGCCGCGCTTGCTCTTGTAGACGGTCACCCGCGCGCCCGGCAGGTTCTCCCGGTATTTCTCGGCGTGCGCGACGGGCACCACGTCGTCGTCCTGGGAAAAGAACAGGCGGACCCGCCCGGCATTTTCTTCCACCAACGAGAGGTCGCGCCCCAATTCAAACCCGCCGACGAGGTCCTCCCCCGGCAGCGTGTTATCAAACGGCGGGCACACCAAATACGCCCCCAGCGCCTTCGTCTTCAACCGGTTTTCGGACAGATACTTGGCAAGGAACGTGCCGCCAAGCGAGGAACCGACGAGCACGAACCGTTCGCCGAGCAACGGCAGATACCGCTCGAACAGGATCTTCCAATCCCGGTACCGCGCGCAATCCGACAACGGCATGCGCGGCGAAACCACTTCGAATCCCCGGCCCAGCTGCGCCGCCAGCCACCCGGGCGCCCACGACGGCTTCTTCTCCAACGTAATTTCCTTCGTCCGAAGATACCGCAAATAGTCCCTCTCATTTCGGAAGGTCATGCCGCCGTGCACCAGCAAAACGTGGATGTTTTTCATAACCCGTACAGCATAACCGATCGGCCGCGCGGCCGGAACGCACGCCCTCGCGCCCCTGTTGATATCTTCCGCCGCCGTCCGCGCCAATGCATGTGGACAACGTCCGAAGCACCCGGATTTTCTACCGTTGCGGGAGGCGCCGCACGACCGTATACTGGAAAGGCATCCGCTCCCCTATGTCCCTTCCCGCCCGCGAATACCGATGCGCGCATTGCAACAAACTCCTGTGCAAAGGCGTGCTCGTCGAAGGCGAGCTGGAGGTCAAATGCAAGGGGTGCCGCGAGCTCACCGTCCTTAAAGCCCACCATACCAATGCGCTGATCTGCCTGAAGGCGTCCTGCGTCAACCGCATCTCCTTCGACGCCGCCCCGCCAACCGAGCCGCCCTCCTAATTTCCGCCGAAGCTCATAGAAGCTCACGCCCGCGTGGGTTTTTTTATTTTCTCCCCTCCTATGTCCACCCCGCCTCTCGTGTTCTCCACCCAACCCGTCCAACCCGCCGACCTCTCGTGCGCCGTCGATCCCATTTCCACCATCGACGAGTACATCCACCAACAGGACTGGCGCGTGAACGCGAACGCGAACCAGGGGTATTCCGTCGGCGGGATGATCCTGAACGTGGCGGGAAAGGTCGTCGCGAACTACTGGCTGAACAAGGTCTACACGCCCGACATCCGCCAGGCGCACGTGGACGGCGACTTCTACATCCACGACCTGGACATGCTCACCGGCTACTGCGCGGGGTGGAGTTTGCGCCAGCTGCTGGAAGAAGGGTTCAACGGCGTCCCGGGCAAGGTGGAATCCGCACCGCCGCGGCACTTGGAAACGGCCGTGGCGCAGATGGTCAACTTCTTCGGCACCCTGCAGAACGAATGGGCGGGGGCGCAGGCCTTTTCCTCGTTCGACACGTACCTGGCGCCCTTCGTGAAGAAAGACGCCATGACGTACGAACAGGTGAAGCAGTGCGTCCAGCAATTCGTCTTCAACCTGAACGTGCCGTCGCGGTGGGGCACGCAGACGCCGTTCACGAACATCACGCTCGACTGGACCTGCCCGGAGGACATGCGCGAACGCCACCCGAAGATCGGCGGCGAGGAGCAGCCCTTCACCTACGGCGACTGCCAGAAGGAAATGGACCTGCTGAACAAGGCGTTCATCGAGGTCATGACGGCCGGCGACGCCAAGGGCCGCATCTTCACCTTCCCCATCCCGACGTACAACGTCACCCGCGACTTCGACTGGGAAAACGAGAACGTCCAGGGCCTGTTCGAAATGACGGCGAAATACGGCATCCCGTACTTCCAGAACTTCATCAATTCCTCGCTGAACCCGGGCGACGTGCGGAGCATGTGCTGCCGCCTGCAGCTGGACCTGCGGCAATTGCGCGCCCGCGGGGGCGGCCTGTTCGGCTCG
Source organism: uncultured Gammaproteobacteria bacterium (assembly GCA_964499955.1). GTDB lineage: Bacteria > Patescibacteriota > Patescibacteriia > UBA9934 > GWF2-40-263 > JAJYIV01. The sequence continues at coordinate 9,136 of CAZCMI010000022.1, read as the reverse complement.
GCCGAAATGACGGGGTCCGTCGGCGTCGTCACGGTGAACATGGCCCGCCTCGGCCATATTTCGAAGACGAAGGAGGAGTTCTTCACGCGGCTGGACCGGCTGATGAACCTGGCGAAGGAATCGCTCGAACGCAAGCGCGAAACCGTGGACGACAACATCCGCCGCGGCCTGCTGCCCTTCACGCGCCGGTACCTGCCGTCGCTGCGCAACCACTTCTCCACCATCGGCCTGAACGGCATGAACGAGGCCTGCCGCAATTTCCTCGGCGCGGACATCGCGCAGCCGGACGGGCGCGCCTTCGCCGCCGAGGTCCTGGACTTCATGCGCAAGCGCCTGGCCGACTTCCAGGAGGAAACCGGGCACTTCTACAACCTGGAGGCGACGCCGGCGGAAGGGACGACGTACCGCTTCGCCAAGGAAGACCGCAAGCGTTTCCCGGACATCATCCAGGCCGGCACGCCGGAAAACCCGTATTACACGAATTCCACCCACCTGCCCGTTTCCTACACGGACAATCCGCTCGAGGCGCTCGACCACCAGGACGGCCTGCAGACGCTCTATACCGGCGGCACCGTTTTGCACCTGTTCCTCGGCGAGCGCGTGCAGGATTGGAAGACCTGCCGCGCGTTCGTCAAAAACGTGGCGTACGGGTACCGCCTGCCGTACTTCACCGTCACGCCGACGTTCAGCGTGTGTCCGTCGCACGGGTACCTGGCGGGCGAACACGACTGCTGCCCCACCTGCGGCGGCGCCTGCGAGGTGTGGTCGCGCGTGGTCGGGTATTTCCGCCCGGTGGACCAGTGGAACCGCGGCAAGAAGGGCGAATACGCCGAACGCACGGAATACCGGGTGGAACCGGCCGTGGCCGCCGTATGAGGATCGCCGGGTTCCAGGCGCTGTCGCTGCTCGATTACCCGGAACGCCCGTGCGCCATCGTCTTCACCCAGGGCTGCCCGCTGCGCTGCGGCTACTGCCACAATCCGTCGCTCATCCCGCACGAAGCGGCCGGGGGCCTGCTGGCCGTGGACGACGTGCTGGCGCGGCTGGACGCGCACGCCGCGACCGTGGACGCCGTCTGCGTTACCGGCGGCGAACCGACGGTGCAGCCCGGACTGCTTCCATTCCTCCGGGTGTTGAAGGAGCGCGGGTTTGCCGTGAAGCTGGACACGAACGGCGTGCACCCGGACCTGCTTGCCGACGTGCTGGAACAAGGCCTGGCCGACTACGTCGCCATGGACCTCAAGCACGATTGGGACGGCTACGAAGGGGTGGCCGGCGCGCTCCCCGCCGCCATCCGCAACATCCGCCGCTCGTTCGGGCTGCTGCGCGAGGCGGCCGTCCCGCACGAGTTCCGCACGACCGTCGTTCCGGCGTATCATACGGAGGAAGACCTGGAACGCATGGCGGACTTGCTGCCGGACGGCACGTTCTGGGCCTGGCAGCCCGTGCGCTACGGCAACACGCTCGACCCGGACCTGCCGCGCCTCCCGCCGATGCCGCTTGAGGACGTCCGCGCCCGTATCCTCGCCCGCCGCCCTTCACTCCGTATTTTAATCCGCCCCTGATTATGACGCCCTTCGCCCGCCGCACGTTCGCCGCCCTGCGCATCGCCCTCGGCTGGTTGCTGCTCTGGGCCTTCTTGGACAAGCTCTTCGGCCTCGGCTTTTCCACGCCGCTGGGCCAGGGGTGGGTGGCCGGCGTTTCGCCGACGGCCGGATTCCTCCAGCATGGAACGGCGGGCGCGCTGGCCCCGTTGTTCCGGGAACTCGCTCCGTCGGCCCTGGTCGCCTGGCTGTTCATGGGCGGGCTCCTGTTCGGCGGCCTGTCCTTCCTGCTGGGCGTCGGCCTGCGCGTGGCGGGCACGCTCTCCGCCGTCCTGTTCTTCCTCATGTACTTGGCAGCCGCCCTGCCGCCCAAAACCAACCCCGTTATCGACACGCACATTCTGCAGGCGCTCCTGGCGCTCGCCGCGGCCGCCTGGCCGGAAATGGGCGACACCTGGGGCCTGGGCAAGGCGTGGAAGAAGACCAAGGCTGTGAAGCAACATCCGTGGCTCGCCTGAGCCTCGTGCGACAACGCGCCGCAACACAAATCCCCGGGCCTCAGCCCGGGGATGTTCGTTTCCATTCGTTTTACACCCGCAAATACTTCCGCATGGCCAAGGCCGTGGCGATGACGTTCAGCAGCGCCAGCCCGGCGAACTGGGCGCCGAACAGCCACAGGCCGTTTTCCTCGAAGAACCGCACCAGGCCCGTGGGATGCGTCGGGCCGAGGAAGGCATCGATCGTCGGCTCAATGGCCGCCACCGCGGGCAGCACCAGCCCCGCCACCACCGCCGTGGCCAGCAAACTGTACAGCACCGCCTCCACCAGGAACGGCGCGCGCACGAAACGATTGGTGGCCCCCACCAGTTTCATGACGCCGATTTCCTCCCGGTGGATGAACATGCCCATCCGCACCGTGTTGAAGACGATCATCACGGCGATCACCAAGAACAGCGCCGCCAGGCCGAAGCCGTACCAGCGCGCCCGGTTGGTGGTCTCCCGGATGCGGTCGATGATGCGGGCGTAGTCCTCGAAATCCCGGTCGCGGATGTCGTCGCGGAACTGCGGGTTTTGCAGCGCGTCCAGAATGAGCGGGAAGTCGTCCGCCGCCCGCGCCCGCACCACCAGGGACGGGCCGAACGGATTATCGCCGATTTCTTCCAGGGATTGCAGAACCGTTGGCTGGGCCGCGTGGCGTTGGATGAAACGGGCCAGGGCTTCTTCCGCCGTCACCGTTTGGACGTCGCGCACCTGCGGCAGATTTCGCAAATATGCCACCGCGCCCGTCAACCGCTCCGTGGGCACGTGCGCGTGGAAGTACACGGACACCTCGATGCGGTCTTCCACCGACGCCACCGCCCGGTCCGTCACCATGGTGAGCACGAGCAGGACGTTGGCGCTCAGCAAGGCCAGGGCCAGCATGCTGACCGTAACGATGGACAACCAGAAATTGCGCCAGAAGTTCTGCAGGGCGAATTTCACGACGCGGAAGGCGGACGTAAACATACGGCGCTAAATCTTATACCGGCCTTCTTCGACGTCGGACACGATGCGGCCGCCGTCGAGCGTGATGACGCGCTTCTTCAGCCCGTTCACCACTTCCCGGTTGTGGGTGACCAGCACGACCGTGGTGCCGAAGGCGTTGATTTTCTTCAGCAGGTCCATGATGTCGCGCGTGTTGATGGTATCGAGGTTGCCGGTGGGTTCGTCCGCCAGCAGGATTTTCGGCCGGTGGACCAGGGCGCGGGCCACGGCGATGCGCTGCTGTTCCCCGCCGGAGAGCTGTTTGGGAAAACGCCCGGCCTTGCCGTCCAAGCCGACGATGCGCAGCACCTGCGGCACGACGTCCCGGATGCGGCGGGACGGATCTCCCGCCACTTCCATGGCGAAGGCGACGTTTTCGTAGACGGTTTTGCGCGGCAGCAGTTTGAAGTCCTGGAAGACGACGCCGATTTGGCGGCGCAACAGCGGCACGTCCCGTTCGCGGATGCGCGTGACGTCCCACCCGCCGATGACCACGTGGCCTTCGCTGGGCCGTTCCTCGGCGAAGAGCAGCCGGGCCATGGTGGACTTGCCCGTCCCGCTTTGGCCGACCACGGAAACGAACTCGCCGGCGCGGATATGCAAGGACACGTCGCGCAGGCCGACGAGGTTCGGCGGGTAGAGTTTGGAGACGTTTTTCAGGCGGATCATGCGTGGAAAGTATAGCACAACAAAACGACCCCTTCCCATCCGCCCCGGCAACGCCGAGACACACGGGAAGAGGTCGTATTGGAGCAGGTAGGGGGAATCGGACCCCCGACTAATGCTTGGGAAGCACTCGTTTTACCACTAAACTATACCTGCGCGTGCCGGCATTGTGCCCGATGCCCGCGGCGGCGTCAACGTATGGCGCCTGCGCGGCACCAAAGAAAAGAACGGTCTTGCGACCGTTCTTTTCTGGAGCCGGTGGTCGGGATTGAACCGACGACCTCTGCTTTACGAAAGCATTGCTCTACCACTGAGCTACACCGGCAAGCGAGGAGAACGTGGAAACGCTTGCGTTTGCACGTTCGACGAGCGCCGCCGGAAGTATGGCGCAGCCATACACCGGCACAGCGTTCTTCGGTGGCGGTATTCAACCACAGGCGGAACGGGTCGTCAACGGTCCCGGATCGCCAGCGCGTTGAACTGCGCCCGGTCGAAGAAATAATACCACCAGCGGACGGGGTTGGACACGCGCACGGGCGCGGATATGTCGGCAGACGCCGAAACGGCGGACGGAGGCGCGGCATCGCCCGCCAATTCCTCCCACGGACGGAAGGCGTCGGGGGCGGAGGACGATTCGCGCATCACCACGACCGTTTCGCCCGGTTTTTTCAGACCGAGTTTCAACCGGCTTTCCTGTTCCAGATAACTTTCCGTCTGCAAGGCCTGCTGCAAGGCGCTCACGCGGAGATGGTCGGCTTCCAATTCCCGCGCACGCCGTTCCAACGAGGCGATGTCCGCCGCCAGGTCGCGGTTGCGGAGAATCTGCCGCCCGATGCCCACGCCCAGGACCACCAATGCCAACAAACACCCGACGAAGAGCAGGCGCGAACGGAGGAGGCGTTGGAAAAACGACGGGCGCGACATAAGCGACGCAGTGCTGCCGTGCAGTATATCACTCTTCGTCTTCCTCTTCTTCCGCGTCGCGGCGGGATTCGATCAGGTCGCGCAGGCGCTCGGCGCCGGGGGCGCGGACGAACTCGATATCCGCTGCCGATCCGGCCGTCACCACGCGCACGGTGGCGTACCGTAGAAAAAAGGCGCCTGCCCCGCGGCGTTCCACGACGACTTCGTCCACGCGGCGGAACGGCACGCTCGTGACGCGCCGTCCGAACAGGCCGGACGTTTCCACGTCGATGACGCGCCGGTTCGTCACCACCAGCATGGTGCCGCGCCAATGCCGCCACCGGAGCCAGGCGTACAGCAGGCCGGAAGCCAGCAAGGCCCCGAACACCGCCACGCCCACCGGCCCGTACCGGAACAACGGCCAAGCGAGGAAAAACGGCAGCAAGAGCCACGCGACGGCCAACAGCCAGGCCCACGCATGCGTTGCCGCATGTTCCCGAACGACGTCCAAAATCTCCTCGTCCGGCTTCAGTTGCACGGCATATTCGGGGCGCATACACGCGGACATCAACGACGGTTGCGGATGGCGCGGCGCACGGCTTCGCGGTCGTCCCAGGGAATGGTCCGCCCGCCCGCCACGGCCATCACCGGCTCGGACCCCTTCCCCGTCACCAGCACCAAATCTCCCGGCTTGGCCAAACGTACGGCCAAATCAATGCCGTCCTGGCGCTCGGTCACGCGGTGCAGGTCCGTCCCTTCTTTCTTTCCTTCCCGCTCGGCGCCCGCCGCCACCTGGTCGATGATGAGTTTCGGGTCGTCGTCGTACGGGTCTTCGTTGGTGACGATCACCACGTCCGCATGCCGGGCGGAAAGCGCCCCCATCAACGGGCGGCGCGCCACGTCCCGCCCGCCGCCGGCGGACCCGACCACGTGGATCAGCCGTTTGCGCGGCAGCAACGCCAGCGCGTCGAAACAGGCCTGCAGCGCGGCCGGTTCGTACGCGTAGTCCACCACGGCCGTGAACGGCTGACCCGCGTCCACGAACTCCAACCGGCCCGGCACGGGTTCCAAGCGGGACACGCCCCGACGGATCGGCTCCCAGCCCACGCCCGCCGCCCGACACGCGGCGATGGCCGCCAGGGCGTCATAGGCGTTGAACAGGCCGATGGGCTTCAAGGAAAACGCCCGGTCCTCAATCGTAAACGTCGTGCCCGTGGCTTCGGCGCGCACGTCCTGGGCGAGGATCGGCGCGAAGGCCGCCCCCAGTTCGCCCGCGGGCAGGGACTTCCCCTTGATGCCGTAGCCGAAACGCCGGTCCATGTCGAACGACAGGAAATACGGCGCGTGCGGGTCGTCCACGTTCACCACGGACGTCTTGAACCGGTCGCGGCCGTCGGCCTCCCGCTTGCGCCGGCTCTTGGCGACGTGGGCGAAGAACGCGCCCTTGGCCGCCTTGTACGCCTCGAAACTGCCGTGCGCCTCCACGTGCTCCGGCGTCAGGTTGGTGAAAACGGCGACGTCGTAATTCACGCCGACGTGCCGGGATTGCGCCACGCCCTGCGACGACGTTTCCACGATGGCGTGCGTACAGCCCGCTTCCACCATTTGCCGCAGCAGGCGCTGGGTCTGGAACCGGCCGAGCATGGTCATCTTTTTCTTGTTGGTCCATTCGCGGCCCGCCACCTTGAACCCAGCCGTGGACGTCCAACCCACGCGGTACCCGGCGTCCTCCAGGATGCGGCCGACGAACTGCACCGTGGTGCTTTTGCCGTTGGTGCCCGTGATGCCGATGACGAACAACTTGTCCGACGGCCGTCCGTACCAGGCCGCCGCCGCCCGCGCCAACGCGAAATGATAGGCGTTCAGGACGGGTTCGGGGAGATGCTTCCGGATGAACGATTTCAGCATAACGCGCTCATAATAGCACAAAACCCGCCCGTAAGGCGGGATCTGCGCACGTCCTTCAAACGCTACTCAAGATTCTTCACCGCTTCCACGAACTGGCCGCCGCGGTCGTAGGCGTTCTTGAACAGGCCGAAGCTGGCGGTACCGGGCGACAGCAGGACGACGTCGCCCTTGGCGGCGGCTTTGGCGGCCGCAGCCACCGCCTGGTCCATGGACTTGGCGTACCCCGCGGGCACGTCCTTGCCGACGGCTTGTTCAATCTCCCCCGTGGCCGTTCCTTCCAAATACACCACGTGCTTGGCGTGGGCCCGCACGGCCTCGGCCATGGCGCCGAAGGCCGCGCCCTTCCCCTTCCCGCCCAGGATCAGCACGACGTTTTTCTTGTTCTCCGCGTCGAAGCGGTTCAAGGCGGCAATGACCGCTTCCGGCGACGTGGCGTTCGTGTCGTTCACGAAGGTGATGCCGTTCCATTCGCGCACGGTCTGCTGGCGGCCTTCCAGGCCTTGGAACGTCTTCAACACCTCGCAAATGTCGGCGTCGGACACGCCCCACAACGCGGCGGTCAACACGGCGGCCAGGGCGTTTTCCACGTTGTGCTGCCCCTGCAGCGCCGGCCATTCGCTCACGTGGCACAGGCGGCGGTCCGCACCGGGTTCCAGCCGCAGGTACACGTCCCCCGCGCCGTCCATGTACGCTCCCCGCATGCCGTCCGGTAACGGTTTGACCGAGAACCAATGGCGCTTGGACGGTATCCGCTGGCCCACCTGCACGACGATCGGATGGTCGTAATTGAGCACGGCCTTCTGTTCCGGCGTCTGCAAGTTGAAAATGATTTCCTTGGCCTTCAGGTATTCGTCGAAGGACGCGTACCGGTCCAGGTGGTCTTCGGACACGTTGGTGAGCACGCCGACTTCCGGCCCCTGGCTCTGCCCCTTCAAGTGTTCCAAACTTTCCAGCAGCCAGGAGGAAAGTTCCAGCGCCACCGGCACGGGTTCTTTTTCCTGCAGCATCCAGTCCAATTCTTCCAACGGCGAATGCATGATGTTGCCCGCCACGACCGTCTTGGGGTGGACGCGCTTCAACAACTCGCCGATGAGCGCCGTGGTGGTGGATTTGCCGCGCGTTCCCGTGACGGCCACGTACGGGTGGCGGTAGAAGTGCAGGAAGAGCGACACGTCGCTTTCCACGCGCACGCCGTGCTCCCGCGCCACTTCGACGTATTTCGATTCCTTGGGCACGTCGGGGTTCTTCACCACCAGCTGGACGTTCACGAAGTCGTCTTCCCGGTGCTGGCCCAACACGAAGACCGGGGCATAAATCTCCCGGTCCTTGTATTGCTCGCGGTAGGTGGAATACCAATTGGTGACCAGGTCCACCGAGGTCTTGAGGTCTTCTTTGCCCTTGAGGTCCGTGACGACGATTTGGGCGCCGTGGCGCAGCAGCCATTTGGCCGCGCCCACGCCGCTGCCTTGCTTGAAACGGCCCAGGCCCATGACCGTGACCACTTTGTCTTGGACGTCCTTGATATCGCGCAAGTCGATCATACGGGGGGTTCGGTGGGATTATACCCCCGCAATCCCCCTGCCTCCAAATTGCCGCGGCGGCGCAGGAGGGTTTCGTACAACGGGAGGCATTCCTCCGCCAAGGCCGCTTCGCCCAGGCGTTCCAGCGATTGCGCGGCGCGCTTCAGGTACACGCCGGCCAGTTCGTAATCCGTGCGGGCCGTCGCGCGGGCGCGGGCGCCTTCGTGCACCTCCCCGGAAACGGCGAAGGAAATTTTCACCGGCACGAGCAGGGCGTTGATGCGCGCGCGGAAGGCGTGCCGGGCGGCGTCGGCCGGGGCGTCTTTCGCCTCGGGCGGGCGGGCCTGCAACCGTTCGGCCACGCGGCGGGCCCAGGCATAGGCGTCCACGTACAAGGGGTCGCGCTGCAACCCCTGGCGGAGATAGTCGAGCAGCGGCAGTTCCTCGAAGGCGGCCTGGCGTTCTTCCTCGTGGTGGCAGGACGGCTCGTCGGCGGGGCCGGCGCGCAGGACCAGTTCGGTTTCGGCCCAGTCCTCCGTGTCGGCGTATTCCTTCAGGACGGTTTCCTCGTCCGTGCCGCTCCGCGAGCCGCCTTTCATGTGCCGATCCCAAATCGCGTCGAGTTCGGACTCGAGGACGTCGATTTCATCGCGTTGGAACAGCCAAAGAGGAGTGTCCATAGAGGGAGCCGTGCAGATCCTCCGACCAAGGTTGTCAGATGATATCGGGTCGGTCGGCGTACAACGTATCAATTCGCCCGCGTGCGCACCGCCAGTTCGTAACGCATCTGTTCGAGCGAGCGCAGGTTCTTCTTTGCCTGGTCGAACTTGGTGCGGAGATAGCCCGTGAGGTCGAGCGAATAGAGGAAGGCCACGGCGCCGTCCACGGCGGCGAAGGCGCGGTCCACGTCTTCGGTGCGGCCCTCCGTGGCGCGGCGCAGGGCGAAGCGCACCGCCTCTCCCGTGGCGTCGGAGAGGGCGGCCAGGTACACGTCGGGTTCCATCAGGCGCTTTTCCCGCGCACCGAACGCGCCCGTCCGCACATCGCCCTCCAACAGCTGGGCTTCGGCGT
>CAZCMI010000021.1:0-13934 GCA_964499955.1 uncultured Gammaproteobacteria bacterium | reverse complement strand
CGTCGAGAAAGGCCAGCCAGCGCGACAAGACGTCGTAGAGGGCCAGGTCCGGCTCCTGCGGCCGGGCGCCGATGTCCACCAAGTGCAGGGCGTTGCGGGCAAGAACCAGGCGCGGCATGTCCATGGCGACGGACGGAAACCCACGGCGGCGCTCCGCCCCGGCAATCAGGTCACCTTGACGCCCGTGCACCAGCAGGAACTCCACCTCGCCCGGCCACTCCAAATGCGGCGAGAGCTTGGCCAGCGGTTTGTGGGAACCGCGCGCCACCAACTCCAACTTGCCGAATTCGCGCGTGTACACGGCGTACCGGCGGTCGGCCTCGCGGTGGTCGCGCCAGCCGAGCACGATGCCGGTGGCGGAATACGTGGCGGACATACTGCGGGCCAGGATAGCCCTCCGGACAAAGAAAAAGAAGGGGCGGACCCCTTCCCTTACGCGCCGGTTTGACGGTTGATGTATTGCTGCACCACCAGCATGGCGGCCAGGGCGTCTTCTTCCGCCCCGGCGCCCTCTTCCGCAATCAAGCGGCGGCTTTCCGAGGTGGTATAGGATTCGTCTTCTTCCACCACGGGAACGGCGTGGCCGACCGCCTCCAATGCCGCCGTGAGCGCGGCGGCGAAGGCCCGCGTTTTCTCCAACTGGTCCGTGGAATGGGCGGAGAGCGGCGCGCCGAGCACCACCAATTCGATGCTGTCGACCTTGATCTGCTTGGCCAGGCGTTGGGCGGTCGCCGCCCCCTCGTTACGGATCACGTCCAAGGGCACGGCCACGCCCGCGGTGCTGTCGCCGAACGCAGTACCGATTTTCTTGTCGCCGTAGTCAATGCCGAAGAGGCGCATACTAATACCCCGCCGGCCACGGCGTAAGGATTTCCGTTCCCTGGTCCGTGCACGCGATGGTCATTTCGAAGTGGGCTGCCAAGGAGCCGTCGGCCGTCACGACCGCCCATTTGTCCGCGGCCGTCTTCACCTGCCAGCCGCCCATGGCGATCATCGGCTCGATGGCCAAACACATGCCGTTCTTGATTTTGACGTTCTTGTACAGCGGGTCCACGTAGTTCGGCACATGCGGAGCTTCGTGCACCTTGTGGCCCACACCGTGGCCCACGAGCGCACGCACAATGCCATACCCGTGCGGGTTCACCACGCCTTCGACGGCGACGGCGACGTCGCGAATGAGTCCGCCTGCCTTGGCGGCAGCCGCGCCCGCGAGCGTCGCTTCCCGCGTGACGTCCATGAGTTTGCGCGCTTCCGCGCTCACCTGCCCCACCGCCACGGTGATGGCCATGTCGGTGCACAATCCCTTGTACCAGCAGCCGATATCCAGGCCGACAATGTCGCCTTCCTTCAGCACAAGATCGCGGTTACCCAACCCATGAACAACTTCATGGTTCACGGAAATACAAACGGTGCTGGGGAACGGCGGGTCCGAAGGAGCCGACTTGTATCCCTTGAAGGACGGCGTGGCGCCTTCCGCACGCATGGATGCTTCGGCCGCAGCGTCCAGGTCGCGGACCACGGCTCCCGGCTTCACCAAAGCCGCCGCCGCACCAAGTGCGCGGGACAGAATGGCGCCCCCCTCGCGCATGGCGTCAATTTCTTCGGTTGTTTTGGTCATTGCCATACGCGGGGAATAAAGAGGTTAGGCGAGGCCGATGGCCTTGCGAATGCGTTCCGTTACTTCCGGCACGCTGCCCACGCCGTCGACTTCGCGCACGAGGCCGTGGGCGGCGAAGGCGTCCAACACCGGCCGGGTTTCCGCTTCGTAAATGTCCAAGCGGCGTTCAATGGCCTCGGGCGTGTCGTCCGTGCGTTTCTGGAAACGGCCGCCGCAGGCGCACGCGTCCCCTTCGGTCTTGCCGTCCAACTCGCTGGCCACCGCGCCGCAGGACGAACAGGTCAGGCGGTGCGTGAGGCGACGCAGGGATTCTTCCTTGGGAATGTTGAGAACGACGACGTGGGAAACCCCGTCAAACCCGAAGGCGTTCAGCTGGGCCATGCTGCGGGGGAACCCGTCGAGGATATACCCGTTTTGCACGTCCGGCTTGGTGAGGCGGGCTTTCAGGACCTCCACGGACAGTTCCGGGGGAACCAAACGGCCGGTCTCCACCAATTCCTTCATCTGCTTGCCCAAGGCGCTTTCCGAGGCGATTTCGTCGCGCAGGAGCTGCCCCATGGACAGGGCCGGGACGCCGAGTTCCTGGGACAACCGTTCCGCCTGCGTTCCTTTTCCGCTTCCCTGCGACCCCGCGACGAGGATATTATGCGCCATAGCGCCTGACTGGACGTATGTAAGAATAGATAAGCTTCCGCCCGGAAGAATAGCAGACGCCATGGAAATGTCCACGGTTCCCCTGAACACAAAACCGCCCTTCACGGGCGGTTTTTGCGCTACATCTCGTATTCGTGCATGGAAAGCTGCGCTTCGATCTGCTTGATGCAGTCGATGACCACGGACACGACGATCAGGATCGACGTACCGCCCACCACCAGGGACGGATTGCCCGTCCACGCCTGCACGACGATCGGCAGCACCGCGATGGCGGCCAGGAAGACCGCGCCGGCGGGCAGAATGCGGTTCATGACCCGCTCCAGGTATTCGGCCGTCGGCGTGCCCGGACGGATGCCGGGAACGAAGCCGCCTTGCTTCTGCAGGTTCTGCGAGACGGTGGTCGGGTTGAAGACCACCGAAGCGTAGAAGAAGGTGAAGGCGAACACCAGGACGGCGAACACGATGCCGTACACCAGCTGGTTCTGGAACGCCTGGACGATCCACATGGACACGTCCCGGACGAACGGCGTGCGTGCGTTCAAGAAGAACTGTGCGACGGTCGTCGGGAACAGCACGATGGACACGGCGAAAATGATCGGGATCACGCCGCCCATGTTGAGCTTGAGCGGCAGGCGCGAGGTGACGGCTCCCGCGAGGCGGGCGCCGCGCACCTGGCGCGCGTATTGGATCGGGATCACGCGCTGTGCCTCGTTCACGAAGACGATGGCGACCACCGTCAGCAAGGCCAGGGCCACGAACACGATGACGGTCAGCAGCTGGCTGCGATCGTACACGGCGATGGCCTGGCTCACGAAGGTGGGCAGCCCGGCGACGATGCCGGCGAAAATGAGCAGCGAAATGCCGTTGCCCACTTTCTTTTCGGACATCAGCTCGCCCAACCACATCAGGAACACCGTACCCGCCGTCATGCTTCCCACCGCCAGGATCTTCGTCCAGACGTCGGAAGCCGTGAACAGGGAGGCGCCCGTCTGCTGCGTAAACAGCAGGATCATGCTGTACCCCTGCAGAATGGCCAACGGAACGGTCAGCTGGCGCGTCCACTGGGTGATTTTCTGCCGCCCCTGCTCTTCCTTCTGCAATTCTTCGATTTTCGGGAAAATCATCCCGAGCAGCTGGAAGATAATGGACGCCGTGATGTACGGACCCACGCCCAGGGCCATGAGCGAGAAGCTCTCCAACGTGCCACCCGAGAACAGGTTCAGCAGGCCGAGGAACTGGTTGCCTTGGAACAAGCTCGGCAGCGCGGACGCGTCGATGCCCGGCACCGGCACGTGCGCGGCGACGCGGAACACGACGATCATCGCGAGGACAAACAGGAGGCCGTTGCGAACCTCGCGCGTCTTCCAAATGCGGCCGAAGGTGATCATAGGGACGGCGGATTACTTCACCGTACCGCCGGCCGCTTCGATCTTGGCCTTAGCGGCGGCGGACACGCGGCAACCCTCCACGGCGAGCTTCACGGAGAGTTCCCCGTCGGCCAGGACCTTGACGCCATGGGCGACGTCGGCCACCAAGCCCTTTTCAAGCAAGGCCTTGGGAGTGACGACGGAACCGGAAGCGAAGGACGCGGACAACGTGCCGACGTTCACGACGGCGGGCTTGGGGCGGGCGCTGGTAAAGCCGCGGGCCTTGGGCATCGAAAGCATCAGCTTACGAACACCTTTGAGCTGGAGCCCGGCGCGGCCGCCGGAGCGGGCGCGCTGGCCCTTGGCGCCGCGACCCGAATAGGTCCCCTTGCTGGCGAGACCGCGGCCGATGGCGAAGGACTTCTTGCGGGCGCCCTTGTTCGGCTTGATGGTATGGAGACTGAGTGCCATACGGGGAACTTATGCGGTGGCCTTATCGGCCTTCTTCGCGTCGGTCTTCTTTTCCTTCCCTTCTTCCTTCTTCCCGTCGGTTTCCTTCTTCGCCGGCGCACGCAACAGGGAGATGGCCTGGAGCGTGGCTTTGGCGATGTTCAGCTTGTTCTTGGAATTGACGATCTTGGAGACGGCGTTCGGGACGCCGGCCAGCTCGAGGACGGTGCGCACGGCACCGCCGGCCTTCAGACCGGTCCCGCGCGGGGCGGGCTTGAGCATCACCACTGCGGAGCCGAACTTGGTCCAAACCGGGTGCGGGATCGTATCGTTCACGAGCGGAACGCGGATCAGGTCCTTCTTGGCCTTGCGGTACGCCTTGTCCATGGAAATCTGGACGTCGGAGCCCTTGGCGACACCGAGAGCCACGCGGCCCTTGCGGTCGCCGATGATCAACGCGGCGCGGAACGACATGCGCTTGCCACCGGCCGTCACGCGAGTAACGCGGTCCAGCGCAAGCGTTTTTTGTTCGAATTCGCGCACTTCGCGTTCCGTGCGGCGCGGGCCGCGGCCTCCGCCGCGAGGTCCCCCGGAGCGGCCGCCGGAGAAACCGCGACGGTCGCCGCCACGCGCGGGTGGCCGCGACGACGCCGGAGCGGTCGTCGGAGACGTGGGGGTGGCGGGCGCGGTGGCGGGAGCCGCCGGAGCCGGAGCGTTTTGGGTGTTCTGGTCCATAGGAGGGGCGCTAGAACTGCAAGCCGCCTTCGCGGGCGCCGTCCGCCAGTGCGGCAACGCGTCCGTGGTAGCGGTACGAACCGCGGTCGAAAATGGCACTCGTGATGCCGGCGGCCTTGGCTTGTTCGGCCAGGGCCGTACCGACCGCCTTGGCAACCTCGACCGGCTTGCCGGCGGCCTTGACCGTCAGGTCGGAGGCGGCGGCGAGCGTGCGGCCGGACGCGTCGTCGATAAGCTGGGCGTACACGTGCTTGGCGCTGCGCTTCACCGACAGGCGCGGACGCGCGGCGGTGCCCGTCAATCGGGCGCGCGTGCGGATGGCGCGGCGGACGGTGCGGGCGCGCTTGGCTTTCATGCTGATAGGCATAGGGCTCGTGCGTTAGTCACCCGACTTGCCGGCGGCCTTACCGGCCTTGCGGCGAATCTGTTCATCGGCGTATTTGATACCCTTGCCGAGATAGGGTTCGGGCGGCCGGACTGCGCGGATGCGGGATGCCGTCTCCCCGACCACCTGCGCGTCGACACCGCTCACGGTTACCGTGTTCTTTTCCACCTTGGCGTCGATGCCTTCGGGAAGTTCGATCTCGACGTCATGGGAGAAGCCCACCGTCAGGACCACGGTGCGGCCCTTCAGGTTGACGCGGTACCCGACGCCGTTGAGTTCCAAGGTCTTGTGGAACCCTTCCGTGACGCCGGTGACGGCGTTGGCGACCAGGGCGCGGACCGTGCCCCACAAGGCGCGCTGCGCGATATCCTGGTCGTCGGCCATAGCGACCTGGACGACCTTGGCGCCGTCTTCCTCGACGAGGGAGACGGTCGCCGTGGACGGGAAGGTCTGGACGAGTTCCCCCTTGGGACCCTTGACCTTCACCTGGGCGCCGGCCACCTCGACGGTGACGCCGGGCGGGATGGCGATGGGTTTTTTGCCGATGCGGGACATAGGGGATGCGTTAGAACACTTCGCAGACGACCTCGCCGCCCAAGCGGCGGGCGCGCGCTTCCTTGTTGGTCATGAGACCGTTTGGCGTGGAGATAATGGCCAGGCCGGCGCCGGACATCACGCGCGGAAGCTCGTTGGCCTTCGCGTATACGCGCAGGCCGGGACGAGATACGCGCTTGAGGGAGCGCAGGCGCGGCTGGGCGTCGTCGTATGCCAGCGTCACGCGCAGGGCGGGGAATTTGCCGACCGTTACGCGTTCCGCCTGCCGGACGTAGCCCTCCTTCTCCAGGATTTTGGCGATGGAGAATTTCATCGCCGAGAACGGCAGCTCGACCGAGGACTTGCGCACCGACGAGGCGTTGCGCAACCGGGTGAGCATGTCGGAGATGGGATCAGTCATCATAGAGAGGGTGGGCTTACCAGCTGGCCTTCGTCACACCCGGGATTTCCCCCCGGTTCGCCAACTCGCGGAAGCAGATGCGGCACAGTTCGAAGTCGCGGATATAGCCGTGACGACGACCGCACTTCCAGCAGCGGTTGACCTTGCGCGTGGAGAACTTCGGCTTGCGCGCGGACTTGGCGATTTGATTTGCCGTGGCCATAGGTTAGGCGTTCGTCTCGTCCCGGAACGGGAACCCGAGATGCTTAAGGAGGGAGCGGCCTTCCTCGGTGGACGTAGCGGTCGTACCGACCGTCACCTGCAGGCCGTGGATCACCTCCACCTCGTCGCTGCGGATTTCCGGAAAGGCGATGTGTTCGGCGAAACCGAGGGAATAATTGCCGCTTTCGTCGAAGGCGTTGGGCGAAACGCCGCGGAAGTCGCGGACGCGGGGCAACGTGACCTTGATCGTCTTCTCAAGGAAGTCCCACATGCGCTTGCCGCGCAGCGTTACCTTCATGCCGACCACCATGCCCTTGCGGATCTTGAAGTTCGAGATCGACAGGCGGGACTTGGTCTTCACCGGCTGCTGCCCCGTGATGCGGCGCAGCGTGCTCTCGGCGGTTTCCAAGTACTTGGCGTCCTTCAGACCCTTGCCCAACCCGACGTTCACCGTCACCTGGCGGACGGTCGGAACCGCGTGCGGGTTCGCGTACCCGAACTCCTTTTGGAGCGCGGGAACGACGGTCGATTTGTAATACGCGTGCAGAGCCATAGGATTATGCGACCTCTTCCGCGGTCCCCTTGCGGCGAACCACGCGGACTTTTTTCACGGAGCCGTCGGCCGACACCGTCTTGTACCCGGCGCGACCGGGTTTGCCGGACGAGTCGAGGAGCTGGACGTTGCTGGCATGCAGCGGCGCGGGATAGGTAACTTTTTGGCCGGGGGCGGAAGCGCCTTTCGGACGCAGGTGGCGGACGGCGATATTCGCGCCTTCCACGACCACGCGTTCCTGGGCGTGGAACACCTGGAGAACGGTGCCTTCCTTCCCCTTGTCCTTGCCCGCGATGATGCGGACTTTGTCGCCGGTTTTAATCTTCATACGGGTGGGAATCGGTCGTTGGTAGTCAGGAGTCGGAAGCGGGAAATCGGGATGATTTCCGGCTACCGTCTCCCGGCCACCGACGGCCTGTTAGAGCACTTCGGGGGCCAAGGAGATAATCTTGCTGTAGCCGCGGGCACGCAATTCGCGCGCCACCGGACCGAAGATGCGGGTGCCCTTCGGATCCTTGGATTTCAGATCGACGATCACGCCGGCGTTTTCGTCGAAGCGGATGTACGTGCCATCCTTGCGACGGGTTTCTTTGCGGGTGCGGACGATCACGGCCGTCACGACGTCGCTTTTCTTCACGGCTCCGCGAGGAACCGCTTCCTTTACGACGGCGTTCACGATGTCGCCGACGCCCGCGTAATGCTTTTGATAGCCGCCGCGGACGCGGATGACCTGCAGTTTCTTGGCGCCGGAATTATCGGCAACCTGCAGCATGGAGCGATGTTGGACCATAGGGAGAAACCGTTAGGCCTTCACGACGCGCCAGCGCTTGTCGCGGGACAGCGGACGGCATTCGACGAAGGAGACGACGTCGCCGGCCTTATGTTCGTTCTTTTCGTCGTGGACCTTGTACGTCTCGCTGCGCACGTAGCGCTTGCCGTACTTGGGGTGGACGAGGGTGCGGTCGATCCGGACGACGATGGTCTTATCCATCTTGTCCGAGACCACCGTACCCGTGAACGTACGCCGGGCCTGTTGGTTGGATTGGGCGTTCGACATACGGTTAGAGCAGGTCACGGCTGACGAATTTGGTCTGGACCGGCAACTTGTGGGAAGCCAGGGTCATGGCTTCGCGCGCAAGGGCGGGAGCCACACCGTCCATTTCGAACATGATGGTACCGGGGCGGACGACGGCCACATAGTGGTCCACCGCACCCTTCCCCTTCCCCATCGGCATTTCAGAACCCTTGGACGTCACCGGCTTGTCCGGGAAGATCCGGATCCAGACCTTGCCCCCGCGCTTGATGGTGCGCGTAAGCGCACGGCGGGCGGCTTCGATCTGGCGGGACGTCACCCATCCTTCCGTCATGGCCTTGAGGCCGAACGACCCGAAGGCGAGGGTGATTTTCTGGGTGGCCAGGCGCTTGCCGCGGGCGCGGCCCTTATGCCATTTGCGGTGCTTGACCTTTTTCGGGATAAGCATACGGGAGAGCGGTTAGGCCTTTCCACCAGCGGAAGCGTCGGGAGCGGCTTTCTCGAACACCTCGCCGCGGTTGATCCACACCTTCACGCCGATAGCGCCGGCGATGGTGTTGGCCTGCACCGAGGCGAAGTTCACGTCCGCACGGAGGTTGTGCAGGGGAACCTTGCCTTGGGCGAGGGATTCGACGCGGGCGATTTCGGCGCCGTTCAGGCGGCCGCCGAGCGTGACCTTCATCCCCTGCGCGCCCGATTTGAGCACGCGTTCGATGGAGGACTTCATGGAGCGGCGGAACGGCATGCGCTTTTCCAGGTCGAAGGCGATCTGGAGCGCTACGATGCGGGCGGAGAGGTTCGGGTGGGAGACCTCCTTTACCTGCAGGTTCAATTCCACCTTGCGGCCGCGGTAGAAGCGTTGCTTGAGCTTCTTGACCAGATCGTCGATGCCGGCGCCGGCACGGCCGATGACCACACCCGGCTTGGCCGTGTGGATCGTCACCGTTACCTTGCCGCGGGCGCGTTCGATCTCGATGCGATCCACGAGGGCCTCGCGCAATTCCTTCAACAGGAAAGCGCGGATGGAAACGTCTTCGCGCAACAAGGCGCTGAAGGTGCTGCGCTTAGCAGCGAACCAGGAGGCGTCCCAGCCGCGGGTGACGGCGAGACGGAACGCTTTGGGATGGACTTTATGACCCATAAACGGCTAGGTATTCGTCTTCGCGGCCACATCGTCGAGGACCACGGAGATATGAGAGGTGCGCTTGCGGATGGTCGCGGCGCGGCCGAAGGCGCGGGCGCGCCAACGCTTGAGCACCGGTCCGCCGTCGGCGGCGATGGCTTTGACGTACAGCGACCCCCGGTCGAGCTTGAAGTTGTGCTCCGCGTTGGCCACGGCCGACTGCAGGAGCTTCAGCACCGGCAGCGCAGCAGCCTTGTTGAGGAAGCGCAGCTGGGTGATGGCGGCGTCCACGTGCTTGCCGCGGACAGCGTCGACCACCAGCCGGACTTTGCGCGGCGACATGCGGATGTAGCGGGCGTTCGCACGGACTTCCATATGGATTAGGGGGTCGGATTACTTAGCGGCAGGCGGCGCGGCCTTGGCGGCGTCCACGCCCTTCTGCAGTTTCCCGCCGTGGCGGTTGAACTTGCGCGTAGGCGAGAATTCGCCGAGCTTGTGGCCGACCATGTTTTCGACCACGCGGACCGGGAGAAAATCCCGACCATTGTGGACGGCCAAGGTGAAACCGACCATTTCCGGCGTGATGGAGCAGGCGCGGGCCCAGGTCTTGATGACCGTCTTGTCGCCCGGCTTGAGCTTCAACACCTTTTTCAGGAGTTTTTGGTCGACGTAGGGACCCTTTTTGATGCTGCGGGACATAGGATGGTCGGTTTACGCGGCGCCTCCCACGAAGCGGCCTTTCGGACGACGCTGCAGAATCAGCCTGTCCGATGCCTGCTTGCGGCGAGTTTTTACGCCGAGGGCAGGCTTGCCTGTCGGGGTCTTCGGATTCTTGAGACCGATGGAGTTCCGGGCTTCACCACCGCCGTGCGGGTGATCCACCGGGTTCATGACCTTGCCGCGTACCGTCGGGCGGATGCCGCGATGGCGCGATCGGCCGGCCTTGCCCCAACGGATGAGGCGGCGGTCCGGGTTGGACGTCTGGCCGAGCGTGGCCATGCACTGCTTGAACACCAGGCGCATTTCGCCGGACGGCAGCTTGAGTGTGGCATGCGAGCCTTCAACAGCCATGAGCTGCACGCTCGTACCGGCGCCGCGGGCGATTTGCGCGCCCTTGCCCGGCGTCAGTTCCACCTCGTGGATCATGAGACCCACGGGAATGTGTTCGAGAGGATACCGGTTGCCGGTTTGGATGTCTCCCTTCCCCATCGAGGAAACCACCGTGTCGCCGACCTTCAGGCCGGCCGGAGCCACGATGTAGCTCTTCACGCCGTCCTTGTAGACGATCAGGGCCAGGCGGGCGCCGCGGTTCGGGTCGTACTCGATGGCCTTGACCACCGCCGGCACGTCGAACTTGTGGCGTTTGCCGTCCACGAGGCGAATACGGCGCTTGGCGCCGCCACCACGATGACGAACCGCGATCTTGCCGTGACTGCGACCCGCGAATTCCTTACGCGGGATGGTCAGCGACTTTTCCGGCGCGTGCTTGGTGATGTCGGCGAACGTGTCGACGCTGGAAATGCGGCGGCCAGCCGACGTCGGATTGTAGCGCTTGACGGGCATAGGATTAGACGCCGGCGTGGACATCGATGGTCTTGCCGGGAGGGAGAATCACGATGGCTTTCTTCCAGGTCTGGCGCTGGCCGGTCGTGCGGCCGAAGCGGACGAACTTGCCGCGGACAACCTGGATGTTAACGGCGGCGGGGACGATGCCGTACTGCGCCTTAACGGCGTTACGGACTTGGATGCGCGTGGCGGCACGGGCCACCTGGAACGCGTACTGCCCGCGGGAGGACTGATGCGCGGCCTTTTCCGTAATCAACGGTTTTACCAAGACATGCGCCAGATCGGCCGGAACGGCCTTCTTTACGGCTTCCTCTTGCTTTTTCGGAGCCGCACCCTTGGGTTCGGCGGCCTTGGCCACACGCTTCGGCGCGGCCTTTTTTCCCTCGGTTTTCGCCGGGGAGGCGTCCGAGTCCTTCTGCTTGGAGAGGCGGTCGAGAATACCCATATTAGGCGCGCTTGAAGGTCTTGGTCATGGCTTCGATGGCTTCCTTGCTGGCGACCACGCGGTCGTGGGCGAGCAAGTCCACCACGTTGACGCTGGCGGCGGAAATGGCGGACACACGCGGCAAGTTGCGCGCCGCGCGGGCGGTCGAAGCATTGTCCGGTTCCAAAATGACGATGGTCTTCTTCCCGACGGCCGGAAGGGCCTTGAGAATACTGGCGAATGTCTTCGTTTTGGCTTCGGCAAGCTTGAGCGAATCGACAGCGACGAACTGCTCACTGGCGACCTTGTCGGTCAGGACCATGGCCAGGGCCTTGCGGCGGGCCTTGCGGTTCATCTTCACCGAGAAATTGCGGGAGCTGGTCGGACCGAAGGTGATACCGCCGCCGACCCAGATCGGGGAACGGCGGGACCCGTGGCGGGCGCGACCGGTTCCCTTCTGCTTCCACGGCTTCTTCCCCGTACCGGCCACTTCGCCACGGCCCTTCGTATGGGCAATGGCTTGGCGGGCGTTGGCGGTCTGCGCGATGGTCGCCTCGTGAACAAGCGCGGTGTCGGGTGCCACCTCGAAAAGGGAGGCGTCGAGCGCCAGGTCACCGACCACCGTACCTTGCTGGTTGTAGAGTTTTACCGTTGCCATACCGTCTTGCCATCGCGGGCAATAATGAGGAGCAGGCCGCCGCGGGCGCCGGGAACGGCACCTTTCACGGCGAGAATGTTCTTTTCTGCGTCCACCGAGACGATTTCCAGGTTCTTGACCGTCACGCGGTCATCTCCCATGTGGCCGGCCATGCGCTGTCCTTTGCTGACCGGACCCTGGCGCTGCGAGGCAATGGAGCCAGGCATGCGCATCTGGTCCTTCTGACCGTGCGTTGCCGGACCACCGGAGAAATGGTGACGCTTCATGACACCTTGGAAACCGCGACCCTTGGAGGTACCGACGACATCCACGCTGACGCCGGGCGTGAAGGCCGAAGCCGTCACGACGTCGCCGCGCTTCAGATCTGTCGTTGCGACGCGGAATTCGCGCAAAACGCCGAAGGCCGGAAGATCCTTCACATGTCCGGCTTCGGGCTGGTTCAGACCGTTGCGGACGTCCGTACCGAGCTGAACGGCCACGTAGCCGTCCTTCTCCTGCGTGCGGACCTGGGTAACCGTATTCGGCTCCACCTGGACGAGCGTCACGGGAACGACCGTTCCATCCTCCTTGAATTCTTGGCTCATTTCGAGCTTGCGACCGATGATGAAAGACATAGGCATTGGTCCCATAAAATGAAGGGACGTACGACTGGCTCCCGAACGGAAAAAGCCAGAAGTCGAACGCGAAACGCCTGCGAACGGATGAAACGCGACAACCCAGCGAGGGGTTCCCGTGGTTTCGATCGGTTCTGCGGGTTCCGCGGCCGGCTTCTGGCCTGTCGGAAAGGGAGGCGTTGTGTAGGCGGTTGAAAAGGATTCCTCTCTGCACGGTCGAAGGAAGCAGCTGGAAGGTTTTCCCCGTAGGGGATCTTTCTTCCAGGTTCCCGACCGCGGCCGGACTCCCGCGCCGCTTCAGACCCCGGGACCTGCCCAGGAGCGGAAGCGGCGCGGGAGCGCCGGGACGCGGGTACGTAACCCTACGTCTTGATCTCGACGTCGACGCCGGCCGGAAGGTTCAGCGTCATCAATGCGTCGATGGTTTTTTCGTTGGGGCCGGTAATGTCGATCAGGCGCTTGTGCACGCGCATCTCATACTGCTCGCGCGCGTCCTTGTGGACGAACGTCGAACGGTTCACGGTGTACCGGCGTTTTTCGGTCGGCAACGGGACCGGACCAAGAATCGCGGCCCCCGTACGCTCCGCGGTGCGGATGATCGTCTGGGTGGCCTGGTCGATGATTTTATGGTCGTACGCGCGGATTTTGATGCGGATACGCGGCGCGTCCGTCGATTCGGCTTTGCGAGTAGCAGACGTCACAGGACCAAAAGAGCAGGGTGACTTAGGAAACTACTTGATGATCTTGGTGACGACGCCCGCGCCGACCGTGCGGCCGCCTTCGCGGATGGCGAACTTGGACTGGTCTTCCAAGGCCACCGGCACGATCAGCTTGACGGTGATCTTGACCGTGTCGCCCGGCATGACCATCTCGGTGCCGGCCGGCAGGGTGATGTCGCCCGTTACGTCCGTGGTGCGGATGTAGAACTGCGGCTTGTACCCGTTGAAGAACGGCGTGTGGCGACCACCTTCTTCCTTGGTCAAGGCGTACATTTCCGCCTCGAATTCCGTGTGGGGCGTGATCGAACCCGTCTTGGCGAGCACCATGCCGCGTTCGACGTCTTCTTTCTTCACGCCACGGAGGAGGAGACCGGCGTTGTCGCCCGCACGGCCTTCGTCGAGCTGCTTGTTGAACATCTCGATGCCGGTCACGACCGTCTTCGAGGCCTGTTCGCGCATGCCGACGATTTCGACTTCCTCGTTGATCTTGATGATACCGCGTTCGATGCGGCCCGTTACCACGGTGCCGCGGCCTTCGATGGAGAACACGTCTTCCACCGGCATCAGGAACGGCTTTTCCGTTTCACGGACCGGTTCCGGGATGTATTCGTCCAAGGCCTTCATCAGGTCCAAGATCGGCTTGGCCGCCGCTTCGTCCGTGGGGTTGGCCAACGCCTTGGCAGAAGAACCGCGGATGACCGGCGCGTTGTCGCCGTCATAGCCCTGCTTGGAAAGCAGGTCGCGCACTTCGGCTTCCACCAAATCCACGAGTTCCGGGTCGTCCACCATGTCCACCTTGTTCAGGTAAACCACGATGGCCGGCACGCCCACCTGCTTGGCAAGCAGGATGTGCTCGCGCGTCTGCGGCATGGGACCGTC
>CAZCMI010000020.1:0-15680 GCA_964499955.1 uncultured Gammaproteobacteria bacterium | reverse complement strand
TGCGCACGTCGGCGGCGCGGAAGGAATAGATGCTCTGCGCGTCGTCGCCCACCACCAGCACGTTGCCGTGCGCGGAGGAAAGCAGGCGCACCAAATCGGCCTGGATCACGTTCGTGTCCTGGTATTCGTCCACCAGCACGTAGCGGAACTGGGCGGCGAGGCGTTCCCGCACGTCGGGGCGCTGGGTCAATAATTCCCGCAGCAAGAGCAGCAGGTCGTCGAAGTCCACGGCGTCGGAAAGCCGTTTGCGTTCCGCATATAGTTCATCCACACGCTCCAGAACCGGAACCAGGTCCGCGAAATGCGGCATGCGCGCTTCCACCACCTCCCGCATGGAACGGGCGGCGTTGCGGCGGTAACTGACCAGCCCCTGGATGTTGGCAGCCGAGGGGAAGCGCCGCGCGGTGGTGTCGATGGCCAGTTCCTTGATGCAGGCGTTGACCAGGTCCTTGCCGTCCTCTTGGTCCAAAATGGTGAAATTCGGCGTCCGGCCCACCTGCGCCGCGTACGAACGCAGAATGCGGTTGGCGACGGAATGGAAGGTGCCGCCCCACAGCCCGGAGACGAACGTACCGAGCAGCGCCTCCACGCGGGAGAGCATTTCCTTGGACGCCTTGTTGGTGAAGGTGAGCAGGAGGATTTCGTCCGGACGCACGCCTTGGTCCAACAAATAGGCCACGCGGTAGGTGATGGTGCGGGTCTTCCCCGAGCCGGCGCCCGCGAGCACCAGGCACGGCCCGTCCCCGTGCAGGACGACGTCCAGCTGTTCGGCGTTCAATTCCTTGGCGTAATCGATGGGTCGGCGGGCCGAAACGGGGGCGGAGAGGACGAACTCTTTCATAGCCAACCGATTGTAGCATAGAAAAAACGCCTGTCTTCCCCTGGGGGGAGAACAGGCGCGCGTAGGGCGCACGGCCGCGGTCCGCTAGAAGCAGCGGGCCGCGAGCGTGAGGCACTCGTAGGTGCGGAAGACGTGTTCCTGCTTCAGCGCTTCGACGGCGTCCTGCAGATGCCGCAGGAGGTCGGCGACCACGCGGCGCCGGAAACCCGCATCCACGCGCTGCAGGGCGGCCAACCGCCGATGGACGTCGCTCACGCGGCCGCGGAGCGCGCGGAAGGTGCCGGGCGCGATGTTCTCCCGCATCTCCTTGAGACCGGAGACCACCGCCAGCACGTCTTCCACTTCCGGGTGGAAGGCATTCAGCCGCAGGGACCGATTGAGGCGGTCCAGCACGGCGCGCGCCTGCCGCGTCTTCCCTTCGCGCAGGTGTGCGGCCGCCGCGCGCAGGTCCCGCACATGGTGCGGGAAGGCGTGCCGGCCGAACGGCGCCAGGGCGACGCGTTCGAAGCGGTCCGCCGCCGTCTCCAACCGCTTGGCCGTGGCGTGCAGGGCGCGCTCGTCGGCGGAGCCGTCGATCAGCTCCTGCGCGCGGTCCGCCTCGATGCCGAGGTCCCGCGTCATGGCGAGGATGCGGTCACGCACCTGCAACAGCAGGATGACGCGCCCGTCCACGAAATGACGCAGGGCGCGGGCCAGGTTCACGCGCTGCTCCAGACGGTTGCGACCGGCCCACAGCTTGAGCAGGCGGGAAGCCGGGTTGCGCCGGCCGCGCGCGTCCGTGATGGACACCGCCTCCTTCGCCAGGCGGAGCGCATCCTCCTTGAGCGGATGCCGGCTGCCCGAGAGTTCCGCGCCCAGCTTTTCCACCGCCGCACGGTAGCGCGCCTCGGCTTCGGGCGAACGGTCGTGGAACAGGACCCGCCCCATCGTCAGGGCGAAGAGAAAGGTCTCCTCGTCCAGCTCCCGAAGCAGGGAGATTTCACGGTCGTACCGCGCGGGAACATGCGTTCCCTGGCCGCGGAGCGCGGCGTACAGGCCCCGCTCGTAGCAGAGGTACGTGTCCTTTCCCCCGCGCACGGCCAGCTCCTGGTTGCGGACCAGGACGGCGCCGCGCGGAATGCCCGCCTTGCCGCGCGTGGGGCGCGCCACGATGTAGAGCTCGTCCTCGGCGAGGACGTACACCTGCATCGCGCGGTCCTTCCCACGGACGTGCATCGTCCGTGTCTGCACCCGGTCGAAACCGGGCGGCGTGGTGGCGCGCGACCCCGTGATGGGATTGCGCGAACCGCTGGTGGGGTTGGTGCCCGGAATCTTGCGGAGCTGCGGGATCATCTCGTCCTCGATGCGTTTCCTCGTTGGAAACGCGATGGAAGGTTCGCGTCCCGCCGCCATTGGCGGAACGGCGCGCACCCTACCCCGCCCCCTCCTGCATGTCAACGGCCCGGACGGTCCGCGCCCATCGCACAAAAGAAAAACCCGTTCTGTTACGAAGAACGGGCGATGAGACCCTGGAACGGATCCGGGAATTTCCGGCAGACCAGGTCCACGACGGACCGGGCCAGACCGAAGGCATCGACGGTTTCCGAGCCAGAAACGGGAACGGACACACGGACCACGTGGCCCGCTTCGACCAGCTCGGTCACCCCGCGGCGTACGGCCGCCTCCTCGATTTCCCCCGAGGACGGCTGCCGGTACTGCGGCAGGGTCCGGGCCAGGACGGAATCGGGCAGGGCGAACAATGGGTTCGTGCGCTCCGGCGGCACGGCGAGCTCCGAGGGACCGGTCAGCAAACGGCCGGAACGCAGGGCTTCGGACGCATGGCGCGGCCCAAGCCGCCGCAAGACGTTCATGGCCAACCGCGGCCACATGACGTAGGTCCACCCGCCGCTGCGCTGCGCAACGTCCACCAAGTGCCAGACGGCCCGCTCGCGTTCCCAAACGGGACTGCATACCCCGCTGAAATCGTCGACCAGCGGCAGCAGGACGGACGCCGGCTGCGGCCAGTCTTCCGTCCCCGGCATCGGACAGACGCCGTTCATCCACGCGAGGCGGGAGCCCCGCCGCTCTTCATCCATGGCAAGGACCTCCGCGGGCACGCCCGCTTTTTGTCTCATGATTGAGACGTCCGACCCTAACGCGCCACACGGCGTTTGTCAACCGTCCGCTACCAGCTTCCGCCGCCTCCCCCGCCGAAGCCGCCGCCGGAAAATCCGCCGCCCCCGAACCCGCCTCCGCCGGACGAAGACGGCGCATGCACGGCCGCGGCGGACGTCCCGAACGACGAAACGGACTTGGCGAAATTCACCGGCAGGAACGCGCCCGCCGTCGCGCCCACGTACCAGGTCGGCGCGGGCAGGTTCATCCCTTCGAAGGCCTTGGCCCATTTGTCCGTCACGCCGAAGGCCATGGCGTACGGCAAATACGCCTCGAAGATCCCTTCGCGCTCCTGCCATTGCAGGCGGTATTTCTCGGCTGTCGTCAGGAAGAGCTTGAAGCCCTCGGCGTGTTCCTTGGCCACCGCGCCTTTTTCCGTATACGCCTTCATGAACGGCGCGGCCGCCAGCAGCACGACGCCGGAAAGCAGCAGCGCGCCCAGCGGTTGGACGGAATCGAACGGCACCGCCAGCAAGGCGCCGACGAAGAACCCAATGAACAAAACGGCCAATCCCGTGCCGGCGAACGCCCATCCCGCCGTCTTGGGGTTCTTGGTGAAATACCCGCGCGCGGCCATGTCCGCGTACACGTCGTTGCCCGCCTTCGCCAGGGCCGCGGCCATGCCGGCGTCTTCGTTCTTCATGGTCTTGGACGCACCGTCCTTGAACAAGGCGTCGAAGATGCCGCGCTCGAACGCGTGCAGCCCGTCGCCGTCCTTCAGCTTGTGGAGGACGTACGTTTTGCTGGAAAAGACGCCGAGGGTTTTCTCCGCCCGTTCTTCGATGCGCAGATACCCGCGCACGGCCAGGTCCACGAAGGCGGCCGACAGGTCGCGGGGATGCACCTTGGTATCGATGAGCATGCCGACTTCCGTGGGGCGCAGGCCGTCCGGCGGGTCGTATTCGGCGATGATGGTGCCCCGGCCCTTGGCGTCCCGACCGTGGGCACGCCAATACCGGAACGCGGCGAAGGCGACGGCCAGCGGGATCAGCCAGAACAGGCGCGGCACGACGCGCAGCCAAAACGACGCCGCCCGGTCCGCCGCCGAAGGCGGGGCGATCACGCCTTTCGGGAAACGCACGGCCACGGTCAACGTATCCTCGGCCGTGAACGTGGCGACGGAGCCTTCAACTTGAACGGTGCAATCACGCGCCGTGGAACCCTGCGCACCGGTGAAGCAGGCGGTTTCCGTAAACGCCGCCTCGTCCGGCAAAAACACGCGCGCGGTGGCCAACGGAATGGGCACGTCCCACGCCGTTCCCGTCGCGTTCCAATACAGCTGGTCGGTTTCCTCTTCGTACAAAAAGACGCGGCGGGCGACGTAGGAGATGTCGTAGGTGAACGACCCTTGATGGTACACGTCCGGGTCGCCGATGCGGATGACCTGGTCGCGCCCTTCCCGGTACGTCTCAAACGGCACCGGTTCACCGTCCATGTGCACGAACACGACGTCGAGCGGCACGATGAGTTCCCGCCCGCGGTCCGTTTGATAGCGGACGGGGATGGTGCGGAAAATGCCGCGGCGCGGTTCCAAAAACGCGCCTTCGATGCGCTCCGATACGTTCAAGGCGGCGTCGCGCCCGACGTACAAGGAAACGTCCATGCGCGTGATGGCGTAGCCGCCCGCGCTTTCCGTTTGAGCGAAAGCGGTGGTGGGAGAAACGAACAATGCGGCGGGAAAGGCGAAAAACGCCACGCATGCACAGGCAAGCGTGGCGCCAAACGCCTTAACGCATGAAACGGCGGTTCGCGATGTGTTCGTCGAAGGTGCGGCCATATTTCACTTCGCCTGTCGGCGTCGTAAGGAAAAAGTACCACGGATTGTCCGTCGGGTCCGCCACGGCCTTCAATGCGTCGAGTCCCGGGTTGCTGATCGGCCCCGGCGTCAGCCCCTTGTACTTGTACGTGTTGTACGGCGTGTCGAGTTCCGTCTCGGCGAAGGTGATGCTGGGCGACGTGCCTCCGGTGACGTAGTTCACGGTGGAATCGGCCTGCAACGCCATACCGATGTCCAGGCGCTTCAGGAAAATCCCCGCCACGTGGCGCATGTCCTCCGCCCCGCGCACTTCCCGCTCCACGATGGACGCGAGCGTGACGAATTGGTACGGGTCCAGCCCGTGCACCACCGTGCCGTCCTCCCCCGCGCGGATGCCGGCCTGCTCCAACCGCTGGTGGAACGTGTTGTACAAACGCGCGACCACCTGCCCGGCCGTGGCCGTTTCGTGGAAGCGATACGTGTCGGGGAACAGGAACCCTTCCAAGCCGCGGCGGGACAGGGTCTGGACGAGCGGGCTGTCGTTCGACTGCGCCGCCATTAGCGGGCTGTTCGGCCCCACCGCCTGGTTCCATTCTTCCTCCGTAATGTGCGGCAGGACCTGGCGCACCGCCGCGCCGATCTGCGCCGCCGTGTATCCCTCGGGGATGGTTACCTGCACTTCCACCGAGGCGGCATTCGAAAGCGCGCCGACCAAATCTTGGAAATTCGTGCCGGGCTTGAGGGCGAAGGTGCCCGCCTGCACCTGCCGGGCTTTGTCCGACAAACGCACGAAGGTTTCGAACGCAAACTGGCTGCCGATCAACCCCTGTTCCTTCAACTTCGCCGCCACGGCCTTCACCGATTCCCCGTGCTCCACCACGAAGGCGATTTCCTCGGCGTCGTGCGCGGGCTGGACGACATAGGCGTCACGCCAATAGCCGCCGACGAGGATGGCGGAAACGACCAGCAGACCGGAGAAAAGGGAGAGGAAAAGGCGGGACATAGGGAGATGAACGAGGGAGGGCGGGAGTTACAAGCACGCGTCGAGACCGGCGTCGCGCAGGCGGGAAACGGCGTCCTTCACGCGCTGGGCGTCGCGGCGGCGGCACACCAGCAGGGCGTCGCCCGTGTCCACTACCACCACGTCCGAAAGGCCGATGACGGCCGCGGACTTGCCTGACGGCAGGTACACGAGGGACCCGCGGCTGTCGACCATCACGGCGTTTCCTTTGACGACGTTGCGCTCGCCGTCGTCGCGCACGGCCGCTTCGTCGTCGACCAACCGTTCATACAGCGTATCCCAGGAACCGATGTCGCTCCAGCCGAAGTCGCCGCGCAGCACCAGCATGTCTTCCGGCGCGAGTTTTTCCGTGACGGCGCGGTCGAAGGCCTCGCGCGGGAGGGCGGCGTAGAGTGCGGGCGCGTCCGCCGGGTCGGCTGCTTGAATGGCGCGCAACCCGGCGCCCAGCGCGGGCGCGTGCCGTTCGATGGCTTCCATGAAACGCCGCGGCGTCCAGGTGTAGTAGTTCGCGTGCCACAAGTACGCCCGGTCCTTCAGGTAGATCTCC
Source organism: uncultured Gammaproteobacteria bacterium (assembly GCA_964499955.1). Lineage (GTDB taxonomy): Bacteria > Patescibacteriota > Patescibacteriia > UBA9934 > GWF2-40-263 > JAJYIV01. The sequence goes on along the minus strand of CAZCMI010000020.1, from coordinate 9,361 downwards.
GCCAGCGCCGCCGAGGGCTTTTCCGTGTGCCCCGCGAAGGCGAAGGCCTCCACGCCGTCGTGCGTGCCGGCGCGCGCGCCGATCTTCGTGTAGCCCAGCGCCGTGTTCGGGAAAGTCGGCGTGATGCCGATGTCGAGCAGCTTGCCCGTCTCTTCCACCAGGCGGCCCGCCACCTCCAGGGTCTTCAAAAACAATTCCTCGTTGCCGATGTAGTGGTCGCTCGGCACGAAGACCACCGGTTCATCCGGGGCCGTACGTTCGAGTACGGCGGCGGCATAGCCCATGGCGGCGGCCGTGTCGCGCGGTTCTGGTTCGACGATCAGATTTTCTGGCGGCAAATCCGGCAGGTGCTCCCGCACCAAGGACGCCAAACCGGCGGAGGCGGCCACGTGGACCTTCTCGGCCGGAAGCAGCCGCAGCAGGCGGCGATACGCGTCGTCCACGAGCGTGCGCTCGCCCACAACGTCGAAGAACTGCTTGGGCCGCGCCTCACGGCTCATGGGCCACAGGCGGGTCCCCTTTCCCCCGGCGAGAATGACGGCGCGCATACGTTAAAACAGGCCAAGAATCCAAAACCCGAGACGGCCGGCGACATGGAAGGCCGCGAAGCCGACGACGGCACCGGCCAGCACGTCGGAAAGATAGTGCACGCCGACGTAGACGCGCCCAGCGGCGACCAACGCCGCAACGACGAAAAATGCGGCGGCCAACGGCGCGGGAACGACAAGCGCGGCCGCGAACGCCAACGCAAAGGCGACGGCGGAGTGGGACGACGGGAAGGACGGGGCGGGCGTCCAAAACGCATCCAATGGCTTCTTGCCCAACGTCGCGTACGGTCGGGGCCGGCGGAAGAGGAATTCCAACCCGACGGTCAGGACCCACGTGACGAATACCACCCACGCCACGACGAAAAACGCGCGCACGACGGCGAACGCGTCCATGGATTGCCCTTCCGTGGACGACCACACGCGCGCGAACACAACCGTCAATGCGGCGAGTTCCGCGAGGATCAACGAACGGGCGCAAAAAATCGCAAACCGGTCCACCCACGGGCGTTTGCCGTGGGCGGCGAAGGCGGCTTCGGAAATGCGGCGGTCGGGGGACATAGGCGCGTCGTTATTTCGTAATCCCCGCCACGGCGCGGCGAGACGCTTCCAGGGATGCTTCGCGGCGGGCGATGTCTGCCTCCACTTCAGCGGCATTCGGCGGCGGCGTCAACCGCTTGCCCTTGAACGCGCAGAGGTCGCGCACGGGGCAAGTCCAACAACGCGGGTTGCCCGGCAGGCACACGTACCGTCCGTGCTTCACGAACACCTTGTTCACCGTCGGCTGCAGGCGTTCCGGCACGATCTTCAGCAGGGCCGCTTCGGTTTTTTCCGGGGTCTTAGTTTTGACCCAGCCCAGACGGTTGGTCACGCGGTGGACGTGCGTGTCCACGGCGATGGCCGGCGTGCCGAAGCAGGCGGCGAGCACCACGCTGGCGGTTTTCCGCCCCACGCCCGCCAGGGACGTCAGTTCGTCCATCGTGCGTGGCACGCGCCCGCCGAATTGTTCTTCCAGCGCCGCACCAAGTCGCTTCAAGTTCTTGGCCTTCTGCTTGTACATGCCGATCGTATCGATGCGCGCGCGGATGTCCGCTTCGGTCGCCCGGGCCAAAGACGCCGCATCGGGAAACCGCTCAAAAAACGCCGGAAGCAGGGCCAGCACTTGCTCGTCGCGCGTGCGGGCCGAAAGCACTACACCCACGATGGTGCGGAAGGCCTGGGTTTCCGCGGGCAACGTGCCGCCGCACAAATCCATGGCGCCGGGATGGGGCCAGCGCTTCTTGAGCGTCTTCAATGTTTTTTCGATAGCGAGCATGTGCCGAGTTACGAACGCGAGCCTTCTTCCTTCAGCCATTCTTTTGCGAGTGCCAGCGCTTCTTCTTTCGTCGTGATCGTTCCCGCGTCGCGCGCCGCTTCCGCCCGCCGGATCAATTCGGTGAAGAAGGGGCCGGGTTCCAACCCGAGGGCGATCAGGTCGCGCCCCGCCAACAACGGCGTGGCGGCCGCCTTGTCCAGCTCCCCTTCCCGCACGGCTTGGGCGAAGGCCTCGCCGGGCAGATACGCGCCGACGGGAGCGGCAGGCGCGCCGCGCCCCCGGGAATCCGCCTCGGACGCCGCCAGGAACACGTCCCACGGCATGTCCACGCGCCGGAGAAGTTTCCGAATGGCGTTGGCGTACTGGCGTTCGTCCAGGCGGCCGCGTTCCTTCTCCCGGTACAGCACGCCTGGTTTCAAATGGTCGCGGGCGATGGCGACCGCCGCCCGTTCCACCGCACCGCCAAACGTGAACCGCGCCAGAAACGCACGGGCCGGCTCCACCCCCGCATCCTCGTGGCCCTTCGAACGCAGCCGGCCGTCTTCCTCGCGCGTGGTGGCGGGCTTGCCGAAGTCGTGGCACAGCGCGCCGACCATCAGGGACAGCCGTTCTTCCTCCGGCCGGTCCGCGAACCGTTCGTGCAGGATGGCCGCCGCCGCGTCCACCACCATATTGGTGTGGATCCACACGTCGCCTTCGGGATGCCACTCGGCTTCCTGTGGCACGCCTTCCAACGCCGCCACCTCGGGCGCGTATTTCTCCAAGATGCCGAGGTCGCGCATCAAGGCCAGCCCAACGGACGGCCGTTCGGCCTTGAGCAGCAGTTTCTTCCATTCCTCGGTCACGCGCTCCTTGGACAATTCGTCCAAATCCCCGCGCTCGACCATCGTCCGCATCAGCTCCATCGTCGACGGTTCCACAGTGAAGCCGAGGCGGGCGGCGAATTGCACGCCGCGCAGCACGCGCAGCGGGTCGTCTTGGAAGCGCTCCGAGTCCGTGGCGCGCAACCGCTTGCGTTCAATATCTTCCACGCCGCCGTGCGGGTCGAAGATGACGCCGGTGTGCGCGTCCATCGCCAGGGCGTTCAGGGAAAAGTCGCGGCGCGCGGCCGCCTCCTGGATGGTCAACGACGGGTCGCTTTCCGTTTTGAAACCGGTATGCCCGCGCCCGGCCTTGGACTCGCGGCGCGGAATGGACACGTCCAATTCCAGCCCCTCGCCCACCGGCACCTTCAAAATCCCGAAGGCCTTCCCCACCGTGTTGACCGTCCCGAACAATTCCCCCAGCAGGGTTTCCAGACGCTCCGGCGACACGCCGTATACTTCGACGTCGGCGTCCTTGGGATGCTTGCCGAGCAGGACGTCGCGCACGAAACCGCCCACCAACAGGGCGGCGGGAACCGTGGGGGTGTACGCCGGATCCGGCGGAATCTCCTTCACCGCCTCGGCGAGCGTACGCACGGACGCAAGCAACTCCGGCTCCTGTTCGCGCAGCAGCGTAATCATATCAGCGGCTGGCCCGTCATTTCCGGCGGCTGGGGCAGGTTCATCACCGCCAAAATCGTGGGCGCGACGTCGGCCAGCATGCCCACGGGCGTCAACAGCGACAGGTCGCCGTCGGGCACGTCGCCGGCAATGGACGCCTGGCCTTCGAACGCCCGTCCGACGATCAAAAACGGCACGGGGTTGGTGGCGTGTTCCTTGTCGATGTCGCCCGTACGCAGGTTCCGCAATTCCTCCGCGTTGCCATGGTCGGCCGTCAGGAAGAACACCCCGCCGGCATCCAGCGTGGCGCGCACGATCCGCCCGATGCATTCGTCCACCGCGGCGTTGGCCTTGAGCGTGGCTTCCAGATTGCCCGTGTGGCCCACCATGTCGGCGTTGGCCAAATTCGCTACGATGAAATCATACGTCTTGGCCTCGATTTCCTTCACCACGCGGTCCGTCACCTCTTGCGCGCTCATTTCCGGCGCCAAATCGTATGTGGCCACCTTGGGCGACGGGACGATCACGCGGTCTTCGCCGGGAAACGGGTTTTCCTTGGTGCCGTTCAGGAAGAAGGTGACGTGCGCGTACTTTTCCGTTTCGGCGATATGCAACTGGGTGAGGCCTGCGTCCGCGATGACTTCCGCCAGGCACTGCTCGATGGCTTCGGGGGGAAACGCGACGTCCACCGGCAGCCCGGCTTCGTACTCGGCCATGGTGACATACGCCATGTCCTTCAAGAAGGAGCGTGGGAAGCCGTCGAAGTCCGGCAAAACGAACGCCTTGCACAGCTGGCGCATGCGGTCGGGGCGGAAATTGAAGAAGATCACGGCGTCGCCGTCCTTTACCTTTCCCACCGGTTGGCCGTCCTTCACGATCACCGTCGGCACGAATTCTTCGTCATACACTTCCTTGGCATACGAGGCTTTGAGGGCGGCCAGCGGGTCTTCGGCCGTTTCTCCCTTCCCCTCGACCATGGCGTCGTACGCCTTTTGCGTGCGGTCCCAGCGGTTGTCGCGGTCCATGGCGAAATAACGGCCGGAGAGCGAGGCGATGCGCCCGACGCCGAGTTCGGCGATCTTTTGCGTGAGCGTGGTGAGGAAGTCGATGCCGGCGTTGTAGATGGTGTCGCGGCCGTCCAACACGGCGTGCACGGCAACGTCCGCGTGGCCCTGGCGCTTGGCGGTTTCCAGCAGAGCGTGGCAGTGCTCGTCCATGGAGTGCACGCGACCGCCGCTCACCATGCCGATTAAGTGCAACGTTCCCTTGTTGGCCTTGGCGTGCTCAACGGCCTTCACGAAGGCGGGGTTTTCGTAAAACGAACCGGCGGCGATGTCGCGGTTGATGCGCGGGAAGGTCTGGTAGTACACGCGGCCGGCGCCGATGGCCAGGTGGCCGACTTCGGAATTGCCCATTTCGCCCCAGGACAAACCGACCTCCTCGCCGGAGGCGCGCAGGGTCATGGCGGGATAGTGCTTGACCAGGTCTTTGAACACGGGCATGTCGGCCCGCGTGATGGCGTTGCCTTCGCTGTCGGGGGCCACGCCGAAGCCATCGAGAATGAGCAGAACGACGGGGCGGGGACGGGAGGATTCGGACATACGGAATACGGGCATGGTACCCGAAAAACGGGGCCGGGCGCAACGCGCCGCACGCAGCCACGGTAAGAAAAAACGCCCCCGGCGCGGCCGCGCGGGAAGGCGCGTCAGCGGGAGACGTAGTCGAGCATCTTGAGATGAAGCTCCGCCAAGGCGGCGCTCAGGCCACCCTTCCTAAAATCGTTCTCCACCGTGGCCCAGTACGGGATGTCGTCGTCCTGCGCGCGGGCGGCGTCTTCCGCCAGGCGCGCGGGATCCTGCGGGGCCTTGGACCGCGGGCGGTTCTTGGCGACGATGCGGATCGGCACCACGTGCAACCCGGCGTCGGCGAAGTCGCGGCAGCCGTCTTCCGTCGCGGCCATAATGCCCGCGCCAGTCTCCAGCACGCGGATGATTTCCGCGTAGGAAACGGCGTAGACGTTCCCGGCATATTCCACGCACTCGACCAACTCGCCCGCGCGGAGCATACGGTCGATGCGCCACCGTTTTTTGAACTGGTAGACGACGTCTTCGTGCGGATCGCCCGGACGCCGGTTGCGGCTTGCGAGGGTCCGTACGTAGGTGAGCGGCGTACGCCGCGACCACATGCGGAGCATGCGCACGGACAGCTCGGTTTTTCCAACTTTGCTGTCGCCGACCAGCAGAAACAGCGGGTTGGTGCGGACGGTTTCGCTAAACACGGTTTGCTCCTTTTGCGTGGACGCCCATGCGTCGAGGGCCATCCTTGCCGCTCCGCGCCCGTTTGTCAACGGTCGTTCCCTTGGCGGAAGGCGGGGCGCGTGGGAAGATTCCCCCACGAAACATATGCCAAACGAACACCATAAAATCACTACGCTGTGCCTGGTGCGCGACGGCCAGCGAGTCTTGCTGGCGATGAAAAAGCGGGGGTTCGGCGCGGGAAAGTGGAACGGCTTCGGCGGCAAGGTCGCTCCCGGCGAAACGATCGAAGCGGCGGCCGTGCGGGAAACACAGGAAGAAGGCGGCATCACGCCACGCGACCTGCGCCCGTTGGGCATATTGCGGTTCAGCTTCGAAAGCGAACCGTTGACCAACGAATGCCACGTGTTTTGGACGGATACCTGGGACGGCGAACCGACGGAAACGGAGGAGATGGCGCCGCGCTGGTTCCACGCGGACGACGTTCCCTTCGCCGACATGTGGACGGACGACGTCCACTGGTTCCCGCTGTTTTGGGCGGGCACGCCGTTCGACGGCACGTTCCACTTCGCCGCGGATCACGCCACCATCCTGCGGCAGGACCTCCACACGCGCCCGTAACCGAACGACGCAAAAACCGGAGCGCATGGCCCCGGTTTTTCTTGTCCGCTATTTTTCCGCCCGCACTTCTTCTTCGATCTCCATCAGGCGGTTGTATTTCGCCAGGCGCTCGGAGCGGGAGAGCGAGCCGGCCTTGATGTAGTCCGCGTTCACCGCCACGGCCAGGTCCGCGATGGTGGTGTCGGGCGTCTCCCCGCTGCGATGGGAGACGGACACCGCGTAGCCGTGCTGCTGCGCCAGCATGATGGCGTCCATGGTTTCGGACAACGTGCCGATCTGGTTCACCTTGATGAGAATGGCGTTCGCCACGTCCCGGTCGATGCCCTGCTGCAATCGGTCCGCGTTGGTGACGAACAGGTCGTCGCCCACCAAGGCGACCTTCCCGCCGAGGTCGGCCGTCAGGCGTTCCCAGCCCTCCCAGTCGTCTTCGGCCAGGCCGTCTTCCAGGGACGCGATGGGGTATTTCTTCGTCCACCGCTTCCACAGGTCGATCATCTCGTCCGACGTGAGCGACACGCCGTCCACGCGCAGGCGGTAGCGCTTGGCCTTGGGGTCGTAGAGTTCGGACGTGGCCGGGTCCATGGCGAGCACGACGTCCTTGCCCGCGCGGTAACCGGCCTGCTGGGCGGCCTGCAGGATGAGTTTGAAGGCGTCTTCGTTCTTGGCGAGCGGGACGGCATACCCGCCTTCGTCCCCCACCGTGGTGGCGAAGCCCTTCTTTTTGAGCAGCGTGCCGAGGGCGTGGAAAATCTCCGCGCCGCAGCGCACCCGTTCGCGGAACAGGCGCTGCTTGGGGACGATCATGAATTCCTGGAAGTCGAGCAGCCAGCCGGCGTGCGCGCCGCCGTTGAGTACGTTCATGGTGGGCGTGGGCAGGCGGTACGTGCGGTGCGGCAGGTCGAAGGTGTGGCGCAGGTAACGGTACAGGGGCAGACGCTTGGTCTTGGCGGCCGCGTGGGCCGTGGCGAGCGACACGCCGAGGATGGCGTTGGCACCAAGCTTGGCCTTGTTGGGCGTGCCGTCGGCGTCCAACAGGGCGGCGTCCACGTCCCGCTGGCGGGTGGCGTCCATGCCGCGCACCGCCGCCGCGAGGGTCTTGTTCACGTTCTTGGCGGCCTTCAACACGCCCTTGCCGCCGTAGCGCTTCGGGTCGCCGTCGCGCAATTCCAACGCCTCGTGCACGCCGGTGGACGCGCCGGAGGGAACGGACGCGGACCCAATGGTGCCGTCTTCCAACAGCACGGCCACTTCCAAGGTGGGGTTCCCGCGCGAGTCGAGAATTTCGTGCGCGTGGACGGTTTCGATGCGATGGGACATATGGGTGGGCGTTAGTCCGACTTGATGCGCTCCGAAATGCGGCCGAGGCGCATCGTCACGAGTACGACGACAAGCGTGACGAACAGGGCGTAGGACAGCTTGGCGACGAGCGTCCCACGTTCGGGAAACAGCATTTTGAAGATCTCCTGCACCGCATCGTTCCACGCGAGCGCGGCGACCAAGCCGAACGCGGCCGTAGACAGGGCGATGAGCTTCTCCGCCACTTCGCGCCGGATGGATTTGGTGGACATAGGATGGGGGGTGGCTTGTTGGTTGTTACGCTTTCAACGCTTCCACGCCCGGCAGTTTTTTGCCCGCCAGGCATTCGAGCATGGCGCCGCCGCCGGTGGACAGCAGGGTGAAGGAGCCGGCCAGCCCGAGGTCTTCCACGAGCGGCAGGGTGTCCCCGCCGCCGACCACGGTAACGGCCTTGGCCGTACGGGCGGCGATGGCGCGGGCGGCGCGCCGGGTGGCGTCGCAGAACCCGCCTTCGCAATAGCCGAGCGGCCCATTCCACACGACGGTCTTGGCCGTCTTGAACGCCGCGGCCATGGCGGCGACGGACGCCGGGCCAATATCCACGATGCGTTCGCCGGGCGCTACGCCGTCGGCCGGAACCACGCGCGTGCGTGCGCCCTTGCGCAGGGACTTGGCCACGACGACGTCTTCGGGCAGACGCAGCGCCTCCCCCGCCTTGGCGAGCAGCCGCTTGGCCACCGCCACGCCTTCTTCATCATACACCGACGCGCCGACTTCCAGCCCGCGCGCCTTCAAAAAGGCCGTCGCAAGCGCGCCGCCCACGAACACGGCGTCGGTTTGCGGCAGCAAGCGTTCCATCACCGGCAGCTTGTCGGCCATCTTCAGCCCGCCCATCACCAGCACGAACGGACGGCGCGGGCGCTCCGCCACCTTGGACAACACGGTGATTTCGCGGGCGAGCAGCGACCCGGCATACGACGGCAGTTCCGACGTAATGGCGTCCACGGAGGCGTGGGCGCGGTGGGACACGGCGAAGGCGTCGTTCACGTACAGGTCCGCCAGCGCGGCCAGGGCGCGGGCGAAGGCTGGGCTGTTTTGTTCCTCGCGCGGGTCGAAACGGACGTTTTCCAGTACGAGCACGTCGCCGTCCTCCATGCGGGAGACGGCCCGTTCCACCTCCGGCCCGACGACGCCGCGCGCCATCGGCACCTTCATGCCCAACAATTCGGACAGGCGCTTGGCCACGGGACGGGCGGAAAACGCCGGGACGCGCTTGCCCTTGGGCCGACCCACGTGGGTCAGCACAACGGTGCGCGCGCCGTGCTGGCGCAGCCATTCGATGCCCACGGCCGCCTGGGCGATGCGCCCGCGCGGCCCTTCCTGGACCTTGCCGCCGCGCACGGGCACGTTGCCGTCGATGCGCACGAGCACACGCTTGCCGTCGAGATGCAAATTGGATCGGAGGGTGCGCAGGCGCATACCGGTCGGGATTCCGCTGATACTAATCGTTCTGCAAAAACGTCTTCAGGCCCCTCCACCAAAACGGCAGGGCGCGGCCGAACGGCAGCACGGAGGTGAAGTAGCCCAAGTCCGCAACCTTGCGGCAGGCGTAGCCCAACAAGCCGGTGATGCGCATGAAGCCCATGTCCGCCACGGCCCACGACCCGCCGATCGGCACCACCGTGTTCCACCGCGCGGGCGGCACATAGGCGACGGTGGGCTTGCGTTCCAGGCGCCGGGCGACGTTTTCGGCCAGCACGCCCGCCTGCTTGGACGCGGCCTGCGCCATGGCCGGCACGCGCGCGCCGGTGACGGGATGGGTCAGGAAGGCACAGTCACCCAGGG
>CAZCMI010000019.1:14733-15935 GCA_964499955.1 uncultured Gammaproteobacteria bacterium | reverse complement strand
GAGGCGAAGGACGCGGACCAGGGGAAGGCGTTCAAGCTGCCCCCGGTGGAAATCGACGAAGCCAAGGCGGTGATGCGGAAGGTGTCCAAGCCCGGCTTCAACACCAAGATCCGCATCGTGTACGTCGCGCGCAAGGAAGCGTTCAGCAAGGGGACGCGTGTGATTTTCATCAAGGGGATGTTCAACCAATACGCGAACCTCAACCTGAACGGCATCGGGTTCTTCGGCCCGTCCGTGCCGAAAGACGACTACTTCTGGCAGAAGTGGTCGTATACGGAGAAGCAAAACCGCCTGATGCAGGCGTACAAGGGGCGCAGCATGGGGGCCGGCGCGGACCCGAAGATTTTGAATGCCGAGGAATTGGCCACCTTGTGGCACTTCCCGTCGGTGGGCATCAAGGCGCCGCTGTTGCGCAAGACCGAATCCCGCCGCGCGGAACCGCCCATCGGCCTGCCCATCACCTTCGACGATTCGTTGCCGACGGGGCCGGCGGTTGCCGCCATTCCTTCGTTGCCGATGGAACCGGACGCGTTGCCGAGCGCCCCGCCCGCGAACGAGCCGACGGGCGCGTTGGTGGAGCTGCCCGACGTGTCCATGCCCGGCATGCCCGCGCCCGTGGTGTTGTCGTCGCAGGCGGATGAGCCGCCCGGCAGGATGCCGGGTCCCGGCGTTTATGACGGCGGGGACCAAGACGGCGAAGAACGGGAAGAAGGCCTGGACGCCACGGACATGGGCCCGCCCGCCGACGTGCGGCTTCCCACGGGTCCCGTCGGCACGGCCGCCCGCCGCGCGAATGACGACGTCGAAGACGCCGACGGCGACGGCTCCCGCGAGGGTGCCCCGCCGCCCAACCTCCCCGTGTAACCGCGCCCCCGCGGCGCGCCCCATCCCCTATGCCCGACCAGGACCACGTCACCTATTTCGCCCGCACCAACTACCGCAACCAGTTGGTGAAGTTCGGCATCAAGCAGGACGACCGGCGGCGCCACATGTACATCGTGGGGAAGACGGGCATGGGCAAGTCCGTGCTGTTGGAAAACATGTTCCTGTCCGACATCTACGCCGGGCACGGCTGCTGCTACGTGGACCCGCACGGCGACACGGCCGAACGCCTCATCGACTTCATCCCCAGCTGGCGCATGAACGACGTCGTGTACTTCAACCCGGCGGACTTGGATTTCCCCATCGGCTTCAACATCCTC
>CAZCMI010000019.1:0-14723 GCA_964499955.1 uncultured Gammaproteobacteria bacterium | reverse complement strand
CGTGGACGAACGCCACAAGCACCTCGTGGCCGCGGGCATGATGGGCGTGTTCAAGAAAATCTGGGAGAACGTCTGGTCCGCGCGCATGGAGTACATTTTGAACAACGTCATTTTGGCGCTGCTCGACAACCCGGGTTCCACGCTGCTCGGCATCAACCGCATGTTGTCCGACGAAGAATACCGCAACCGCATCGTCGGCAACGTGAAGGACCCCATCGTCAAGCAGTTCTGGGTGGGGGAGTTCGCCTCATGGGACCAGAAATTCGCCGCGGAGGCGAGTTCGGCCATTCAAAACAAGATCGGCCAGTTTTTGTCCGCCTCGATCATCCGCAACATCGTCGCCCAGGTGAAGTCCTCGATCAACATCCGCGAGATGATGGACCAGGAAAAGATCTTCATCGTGAACCTGTCGAAGGGGCGCATCGGCGAGGACGCCAGCCGCCTGTTGGGTGGGATGCTCATCACCAAGATCCAGCTGTCGGCCATGGAACGCGTGGACATGCCGGAGACGGACCGTAAGGACTTCTACCTGTACGTGGACGAATTCCAAAACTTCGCCGTGGAATCCTTCGCCGCCATTCTGTCCGAGGCGCGCAAATACCGCCTGTGCCTGGTGATGGCGCACCAGTACATCGCCCAGCTGTCGGACGAGGTGCGCGAGGCCGTGTTCGGCAACGTCGGCACCATGATTTCCTTCCGCGTGGGCAGCCCGGACGCCCTGTTCCTGGAGAAGGAATTCGAGCCGCGCTTCATGGCGACGGACATCGTGAACCTGCCGAAGTACAACATCTATTTGAAGTTGCTGATTGATGGCGTGGCCAGCCAGCCGTTTTCGGCGTCCACGCTTCCGCCCATCGCGCAGCGCACGGGGTCCGAGGAAAAGATCCTCCGCATCACGCGCGAGCGGTACGGCACGGCGCGCGGTGGCATCGAGGACAAGATTTCGAAGTGGACCGGCTTAGACCAGGGCGAGGAAGGTGTGGCGAAGATGGCGGCGGCGGCCAAGGCCAAGAAGAAGGCCATGAAGGATTCCAAGAAGCCGCGGTTCGAATACAATTGTTCGCGCTGCAACAAGCAGATCATTCTGCCGGTGGAATTGGACACGTCCCGGCCGATTTACTGCGAGGAATGCATTGAGATCGTGCGCGAGGAGCGCAAGAAGGGGAAGAAGGGACCCGGGGCGCCGCCGCCGCGCGCGTCTTCGCCGCCGGTGGAGCGCATGTCGGCGTCCGCCGTGCCGCCGTCGTTGACCTTGGCCGAGTTGGCCGCCAAGGCCGCCGCCGAAGCCCCGCCCGCGGACGAAGAAGACGAAGCGGGTCCGGCCGAGGCCGACGTCCCCGACGTGCCGTTGGCGGAATTGGCCGCGTTGGCTGCCAAGGCGGCTCCTTCGCCGGTTGCGCCCGTACCGAAGGCCATCCCGCCCGCCGCACCCAGGCCCGCGCTCGCGCAACCTCCGCGCCGTGATACGCCCAAACAACCGGCCCGCAAGGACGCGGCCCTGCCGACGCACCCGCCGCGCCCGCCCCGTCCGTCGGAACCAAAGCGGCATGAGCAGAAGTATGAACGCCAACAAGAACGCCGCCCGGAACCGAAACAGGAACCGCGTCGCGACCAGCGCCCGCCGCCGCCGGCACCCAAGCCGCAACCCCCGAAGCCGCCCCCGTCCGTTTCCGGTACGCTCCGCGCCGGCGAAACGGCGACGTTCGAATGATACGCGCCGCCCCGTATGACCATCTTCCAAGCGGCCGTCTTGGGCGTCGTCCAGGGCGTGACGGAATTCCTGCCGGTGTCCAGTTCGGGCCATCTCGTGTTGGTGCCGGCTTTGTTGGGATGGAACGTCGGTTCGTTGGCGTTTGACGCGGCGGTGAATGCGGGGACGGTCGCGGCCGTGGCCGTGGCGCTGCGCGGGGACATCGGCCGCATGTGGCGCGGCCTGCGGCGGCCCAAAACGGACGCGTGGGGCCGTCTGGGCTGGATCATCTTGGCAGCCACCGTGCCCGCCGCACTCGCGGGCTGCCTGTTCAAGGACGCCGTGGAACAATACGCCCGCGTTCCGACCGTGGTCGCCGGGAGCTTGGCGTTGTGGGGCATCCTGCTGTTCATCGCGGACCGGTTGCGGCCGGCCGGGGAAGGGGACGTGTCCAAAACCGGGTGGAAGCGCGCCTTGGCCATCGGCGCGGCGCAGGCGCTGGCCCTGGTGCCCGGCACGTCGCGTTCCGGCGTGACCATTACGGCCGGGCTGTTCGCCGGGCTGGACCGGCAGGCGGCGGCGCGATTTTCCTTCCTGCTCGGTTTACCGCTGCTCGCCTTGGTGTCCGTCTACGGCGTGTGGAACGTCTTGCAGGGTGGTGCGGGTGCAGGCGCAGGCACGGGCGTGTCTGCCGCGGCCCTGGCCGTTGGCATCCTGGCGTCGTTCCTGTCCGGCTTGTGGGCCATCCGTTTCCTGCTCGCCCTGCTGAAGAAGCGCGTCAGCTACGCCGGCTTTGCCTTCTACCGCGTCGCCTTGGCCCTCGTCGTCCTGTTCGTGTTGTAGCCGCGAAGCCGCCGCCTCTTGACAGAGCGGCGTTTTTGCGTTAGGTTCCGAGCGTTCGTCGTTCATTTCTTTTTCGTCCCGCTTCGCGCGGGACATGGAGGTTCGCATGGGACTGGCCACGCTGGCACGGCGCTCGTATGAAATGCCGTACGTCACGGAAGAGGAGGCGCGGCTGCGCAGGATCTGCAGCCCACTGACCATCCGGGCGCTTGCCGAGCTTACGGACGTGCGTGAGCGGCTGGCATTCTTCACGATCGTGGGAAATATCCCCGATCGTTACCTCGACGGCGCGTCGGACGACGAGGTCCGGCTGGCCATCGGCCGCCTGGACGGCGGGACGGGAATGGTCCTGCACGCGGATGTCGCCGCGGCCTGGACGGGCTGCGGCGTCGTGATCCACTCCTATGTGGGCCGCCCCGACCGCCAAACGCTCGTTTCCCGCTGGTGTGCGGTGGCTGTCCTGGTCGCCGACGCCCGCGTCAAGCGCGTGAACTAAAAAACCCGCCAAACGGCGGGTTCCCCAGACTCCCTTCACGGGGGTCCTTTTTTTACAGTTTGGCGGCCATGGACGCGACGTCCTTATAGAGTTCGCTCATGATCTTGTGCGCGCGTTCTTTGTCGGCCTGCAACGCGACGACGGCGGTGCGTACCTTGTCCCGAATGATGGTTTCCAGCCGCGCCCGTTCCAACTCGATTTTTTTGATGTCCAATCCGAGCGTCTGAAGGGAGGCCAGTTGTCGTTCGGAGTCCAGGAGGGTGTCCACCACGTGCCGTGCCGCCTCTTTGACGGCCGCGGGGTCGTTCGGATCGACGTTGTCCAAGCTGACGCGTTCGGCCTCGGCCGTTTCTTGCGCCCAGGTCTGCCCCTCCTGCAGGGCTTCTCTGTCCGTTTGGATTTCCATCTTGGGGGCGGTTTCCTCCTCGTTCAGCGGCTCGCCTTCTTTGGCGATTTCCCTGGCGGGACGGCCGAAGAGCAGGGTTGTTTTTTCCTCATCGACGGGTTCTCCTTCGATGATTTCTTCTTCCGGTTTCGCCAGTTCTTCCTCGATATCCCGGGCGATCCGCTTGGCGCCTTCCGACATGGGAGGTGCTTGAGGCGGGGATTTGGCCGGGTCCTTGAACGGATTGTACGGCTCGGGCGGCGGGGTCGACGGCAGGCGGTTTTCCATTCCCATATGCATGATTTTTCCCATTATACCCGCCCCGCCCGCCCGCTGGCAATAAAAAACGAGGCCCCGGCGCACGAGCGGTGCGGGGGCCTCTGAAACGTCGGAGCGGCAGAATGGCTGCTCCGTTCGAAGCGGTCGGCGCTAGGGCACCGGCGACAGGCGCGGCTGCAGCTTTTCGCGCAGCCAGGCGCCCAGCCGCTCGCTCGCCACGGGCTTGCCGAAGACGGCATAGTCGTAGCGGAGCATGCCGTCCGCCACCGCCTCCGGGTAGCCGGTCATGATGCTGACCGGCGTCTCCGGGTCGGTCTTCCGGATCTGGATGACTGCCTCCAGACCCGACATGACCGGCATGTCGTTGTCCGTCACGACGAGCGCCACCTTGTACGTGGCGAAGAGCCGGACGAGCTCCCGGCCGTTGGACGCCTGCAACACCTGCACGGCGTCCTTCAGCTCCGGTCCCATCCGTTCGAGGAAATCCTCGACGAATAGGGAGACGGCCTCGCGGTTGTCATCGTCGTCGTCGGCGACGATGATGCCGAGCGCCTGCTTGGGCGCCGGGCGCACGTTCTGCTCCAGCAGCGTGCGCAGCTGCGCCGTGGCGAAGGGCTTGGGCATGAAGAGCGCCCTCACCCCCTCGAGCTTCGCGCGTTCCGACCCCGTCAGGTCGCTTCCTGACGAGAGGACGAGGGTGGCGTCGGGCGCGTAGGCCCGGATGCCACGGAACAGCATGATGCCGTCCATGGCGCTCTGGTACCGCGCATCCGGCATGTTGAGGTCCGAGATGACGAGCACGCAGCCCGCCTCCTCCCCCCGCGTGAACGCCACCAGCGCGTCGGCGGCGTTGGCGTACGTCCCCACGTTCAAGGGGACGCCCTGCGTTTCCGCCCATGCCCGCACGACGCGGGCGACGGACGAACGGACGAGATCATCGTCATCCACGATGACGACGCGCGGCACCTGGGCCGCGACCGAATGGATTCCCATTATTTCCTCCTTTCTGGCCGCGGGATGCAGACCAGTCCGGCACCCTACCCCAAAATGCGTCCGTTGTCAATCCTGCCGCCATCTGACATACTGCGGCATTCCGTATGGCCCACCTCCGCCAAAAACCCGCGAAACCAAAGGTCCTGGTCGGCATGTCCGGCGGCGTGGATTCGTCCTTGTCCGCGGCGTTGTTGTTGGAGCAGGGGTATGAGGTGGTCGGGGCGTTCATGAAGAACTGGTCGGGCGGGGCGGAAGGGCCGCGATGCGCGGACCCAGAACAGGCCGGTGAGAGCTTCGAGGAATGCGGCTGGAAAGAAGAACGCCGCGACGCCATGCGCGTGGCCGCCCAGCTGGGCATTCCGTTCGTGACCTTTGATTTTGAGAAGGAATACCGCGCCTTGGTGGTGGACGAAATGTTCCGCGCCTATGCCGCCGGCCGCACGCCGAACCCGGACGTGCTGTGCAACCGGTTCGTGAAGTTCGACCTGTTCGTGAAGGAAGCGGACAAGCTGGGCTGCGATTTCGTCGCCACGGGGCATTACGCGCGTGTGGAAGACGGTCGCTTGCTGCGCGCGGCGGACGAAAACAAGGACCAGACGTATTTCCTGTGGGCGGTGCCGCCTGCCGCATTGTCGCGCGTGCTGTTTCCCGTCGGGCATCTCACGAAGCTGGAGGTGCGGGCCGAGGCGGAGAAGCGCGGCTTGTCGACGGCGGGGAAGAAGGACAGCACGGGCATCTGTTTCGTGGGCGAGGTGGACATGAAGGCGTTCCTGCGCGCGCGCATTCCGGACGTGCCGGGCAACGTGGTTTCGCCCGACGGCGAGGTGCTCGGGCGGCACGACGGCCTGTCGTTCTATACCATCGGCCAGCGGCACGGGTTGGATTTGGGCGGCGGTCCCGCGCGGTACGTGGCGGCCAAGCGGCGTGAAACGAACGAACTGGTGGCAGCCGAGGAAGGGCATCCGTCGTTGTTCCGTGGCGAGGTTGAGGCGGCGGAGGCGAATTGGTTCCGCCAGCCGGAACTGGGCGCGCGGTGCCAGGCCCGCATCCGCCACCGCCAGCCGTTGGTTGGATGTATCGTGTGGCCGGAAGACAACGGTCGCGTGCGCGTGGTTTTCAACGAACCCCAGCGCGGCGTATCTTCGGGGCAGTCGGTGGTGTTGTACGACGGGGAGGACGTCCTTGGCGGCGCGGTGATCCAATAAAAAGACCGCCCCTCGTGGAGAAGGGCGGTGGAGTCAGAGGGTACGCGCGTGGCGCACCAGGTCGACGAGCGGCTGCAGCGTGTTGCCGACCAGCAGGGCGTCGGAGGCGGTCCAGAGGTCCGCGAATCCGCGCTGCCGCTGGCGGAACGCGGGCGGGTCCTCCGTCTTCGGCGCGCACAAGGTGACGGAGAAGCCGCCGGCCCGCAACAGCGGGAGGTCGAACGGCGTGTCGCCGATACACAGCATCTGTTCCCGCTGCAATCCGTGGAACTGCCGCAGACGTTCGACCAGGCGTCCTTTGAACGAGGACGGCCAGAGGTTGTGGTGGACGCCCGCGATGCTGCCGTCGTCGCCGAACGCGAGTTCCATGCCGGCGATGACGTCCATGTCGTCCGTGAAGGCGTACTGTTCCAGGAAGAACCGGATGACGTTTTCCACCCCGGCACTGACCACCGTCGGGTGGGCGAACAGGCGGCACAGGTCCCGCGCGCCGTCCCGCGGCGGCATGCCGTGGACGAGGGTGCGCAAGTCGTGCCGCATGACCTGGGACGACGCCCAGGCAAGCGCGCTGTTCATGAGCAGTCCGCATTCGGACGCGACCCGTTCGGCGTCGTCCCCGGCGCCGTTTCCTTCCAGCCAGGCGCGGAACGTGCGCGGCGGGGTGCGTTCGGCGGCGGTTGCCGCGCGACCCCAGGCGAAGTCCTCGTGCGCGGCCAGCGCGGCCTGCCCGCGCTCCTTGAGTTCAGGCGACAGGAGGATTTCCACCTGCCGGAACGTGTTGCCGCGCGTGAGCGTGCCGTCGAAGTCGATGGCGAGGGCGTTCAGGTTGCGGAGCCGTTCCAGGAACGGCGGGACGTCGTCCCGGTGCCGAAGGAACAGGATCGGCCGGTTGCCGGGGCGGCAGGCTTCCGCGGCCGCCATCGCTTGGTCGATGCGCGCACCGTGAATGAGCAAGGGATGTTCCACGGCCTTCTCCTTTTTGTGAAGCGGCGAGCGCTTCTTCGTTTGAAGCCCCTATGGCTTCCGCGTGACCCTAGGGGGAAACGGCCGTTTCGTCAACGGGGGCTACCTCCGCCAAGAAGGCGTTTCGTTGCTGCACCCAGCGGTAGAAGTCGCCGCTGCCGGGTTCGTTCAGGAAGTCGATCGGGAAGGGGAGCAGGCCTTCGTCCAGGCGGTCCGTTTGGAAGAAGACGGGGAGGAAGGTTTCCCGCCAGGTGAAGCGTTCGGCGCCCGCGCCGGGGCCGTGGTCGGCCGTCAGTACGTGGACGGGCGCGCCCGCCGGGGCGACTTCCGCCCGGTCGCGGAAATCGTAGAACACCACGGAAACGGCACCAGGGCCGTCGAAGGTCATGCGCCGCAGGCCCGCGGCCAATTCCCAGGCCGTTCCCGCTTCCGCCGCATGGGCTAGCACGCGCCCGCGTAGCACGCGCACGCGCACGGCGTCCGTCCCAAAAGCAAGCAGTTCCACGTCCGTGCGTTCCGCCAGCGAGAGGCGCCCGCTGCCCAGGTCCAACATGGCGTAGCCGTCCTCACCCGTGCGGACGATTTCGCCGCGCGCCACCTCGGTGCTTTCGGCCAACGATCGGCTCTGCCGGCCTCGATCGACCGTGCCGTCCCCCTTGGTGTACAGCACGGCGGCGGTTTGCGGCGGTTCAAAACCCGGCCCGCCCGCCCAGCGGAACCCGAAGCGTTGGGCGACGAGCAGAACGGCCAGCAGGGCGAGCAGCGCGGCGACGGCGGCGAAGGAGAAACGGCGATCGATATTCATACGCGCGTATGGTATCGTGTGGGGCGACCGTTGGCTATTTATCTCCCCCTATGGCCCTGCTTGAATTCTACGGAAAGGAATGCCCGCACTGCGTGGCGATGATGCCCCTCGTGGACAAACTCGTCGAAGAAGGATTCGCGATCGAGAAATTCGAAACCTGGCACGACGAGAAAAACGCCGAGAAGATGCTGGAATACGACCGCGGATTGTGCGGCGGCGTCCCCTTCTTCTACAACACCGATTCCAAGCAGTTCATCTGCGGCGGCACGGACGAAGACACGCTGCGGAAATGGGCGAACGGCGAAAACGTATAACGTTGAGCCAGATAAACGCAAAACCGGCCTTGCGGGGCCGGTTTTCACTTAGCCGACGTTTTCCTGCCAATGCGGGTCCACGTCCACGTTCAGGTCCAGGTACACCGGGCGGTTCATCACGGTTTGCAATTCCTTGCGCGCCGCCTGCCCGATTTCCTTCACGCCGCGACCGCCTTGGCCGATGATCATGCGCTGGTAGCGGCTGTCGTTCGTGTAGATGGTCGCCTTCACGTACAGCATGCCGCTGTCACGCTCCTCGATGTCCTCGCAGACGACGTGCACGGAGTACGGCACTTCCTGCCGCAGGCGCAGGAACAATTTCTCGCGCACCAGTTCCGCCAGCCATTCCTTCTGCCCCATGTCGGTCATTTGGAATTCCGGGTAGAAGAATTCGCCCGCCGGCAGGTATTCCATGACCTGGGCGGCCAGGGTTTTCACGTGGCTGCCGCGCTCGGCCGACACCTCGAGGACCGCGGCGAATTTCGGCGCCAGGTCGCGGTAGAATTCCAGGAAGGGCTTCTCGCGCTCGCGCAGGTCGCTTTTGTTGATGGCGAGGATTTTCGGGGCGTCGATTTTTTCCATCAGGGCCAGCAGGTACTTTTCCTCGTCGCCGATGGCGCGGGTCGGATCCGCCACGTACACCACGACGTCGATGTCCTGCAGCGACTGGCGCACGCTTTCCATGAGCTTTTTGCTCAGGGTGTCCCGCGCGTCCTTGAAGATGCCCGGCGTGTCGACGAACACGGCCTGGCCGTCCGGCAGGGTGAGGATGCCGCGGATCGGCAGGCGCGTGGTTTGGGGCTTGGGGGAGGTGATCGCGACCTTGGTGCCGACGAGCGCGTTGAGCAGCGTGGACTTGCCCACGTTGGAGCGCCCGACGAGCACGACAAAGCCCGCCTTCTTCTGGGGAGTGTTCATAATGCGCGGAGCGTAGCGGAAAACGGCGGGTCGGTCAATGCGTGCGGCTTCACGGTCGTTCGCTGAGGAAAAGAAAAGCCCCGCCAGGCAGACGCCGGGGCGGGGAGAAGGGGCGGGCAGAGCGATCGTCCGCGCGCGGTTGTCAGGGCGGCAGGTAGCGGATGTCCGCCAGCGTACCGTCATGATGGTAGGAAAGAACGAAACGGTGTCGCTGCCCGCGCGAACCCCGAATTTCGATCTGGGTGCGGTCGGCGTCGGGGGACGCGGCGAACAGGCCGACGAACGGCAGGGCGCCCGGGACGACCAGGATGTCGTCGCGGGCGAACAGGCGGTCCTGCGTCAGCAGGCGTTCCATCAGTCCGCGGCTCAGACGCCGCCATGCGTTCCGCGAACTCCGTTTCCATTCCGAAGCCGCGTGTGTATCCACTGGATCGTGCTGGCCGAATTTTTCCGGCAGCGTGTCCACGTGGAGGAAGGTCCGAATGTCTTCTACGGTGCCGTCCTCGTGGAAATCGATTTCGGCCTCGTATTGGGTTTCGTCCGCCGGGTCTTCCAGATTTAGTGTGAACCGGCCGACGTCCGGCGTGCGGGTGAGACCGACAAACGGCGCGGCTTCCGACGTGGCCAGAATGTCGTCGCGGGCGAACAGGCGGTCCTGCTGCGCGAGGCGGTTGGCCAGGAAGAAGCCCAGTTCGCGCCAGGGCGCGAGCTCGAGGCCGTCGTCCACCGCGGTGACGGCGGCGGTTGGCGGCGGCGTTGCAGCCTTGTGCGGGGACAGGGCGACGCCCCATCTGACCGAGATAAACATGGCTGTCACGGCGATGATGGCAACGACCAGGGCCGTCGGCCAAAAGGCTTCCGCCATCCGCCGAAAAAATGATTTTCCCGTGTACACGCGCGTACTCCTCTCTTGGCTGGGCGGCATTGCCCGTATGCCAAGGGTGCCATGCTACGGCGTTTGGCGCCGCGTGTCAATCCTTCCGTTCCAGCAAAAACACGCATTCCATGTGCGGCGTGTGGGGGAAGAGGTCCAGCGCTTCGGCGCGGATGAGGCGGTACGCCGCGCCCAGCTTTTTCCATTCGTCCAAGAAGCGCGGGTAGCTGCAGGAAACGTAAACGACGCGCGGTGGGCGGGCTTCCAGCAGGGTTTCCACGACGCGCGGATGCAGCCCGGCCCGCGGCGGGTCCAAAATCACCACGTCGGGCGCGTGGCCTTTCCAGTCAAAGTCCTCGGCCTTGGAAACGAAATACTCCGCGTGTACGCCGTTGACGGCGGCGTTTTCTTTTGCACAGGCGATGGCTTCGGCGGACAGCTCGATGCCGACGGTTTTCACCGGGGCGTCGGGGCCTTGGGCGAAGGCGAGGGAGAAGAACCCGGACCCGCAGAACAGGTCCAGCAGAGTTTTCCCGCGCAGGTCGCCACAATAGTCCCGCACGGCGTTCTGCAGCTGCTCCGCCATCACCGTGTTCGTTTGGAAGAAGGCGTTGGGCGTGATTTTGTAGCGCACGCCGTTCACTTCTTCGAAGATCCACGGGTCGCCTTTCAACGGGAGGAGTTCGTCGGCCACGGACAAATCCGTGACGGTCGGGTTGATGCCCCAAACGACGGACGTTGCCAGGTTGCCGAGCAGGGCGGGGAGTTCCGCCATTTTTGCGTGAAGGACGTCGGGGGCGACGGGTGCCTTCGCGGCGGCGGCCGTGACCGGCATCACCAGGCGTTCGCCGGTGCGCTTGCCTTCGCGGATCACGAGATAGCGGAAGAAGCCGTCGTGCGTCTTCACGTTCCAAAACGGCAGGCCGCTTTCCTTTGCCCAGGTCCGCACGCGCGCCATGATCTCGACGCTTTCCGGGGAGAGCAGGAAGCAGGTCGACAGGTCGAGCGTATCCCACCAGCGGTCCGGCGATTTCAAGCCGAGCTGGCCGTCGCGCCCGAAGGCGAAGTCCATGCGGTTGCGGTAATAGAACGTTTCCGGCGCGGGGCGGATCGAAAAGGCGCCCGGGCGCAGGGCCGGTTCGTTCACGCCTTTTTCCGCCACGACGCGGAAGAACGTGTCGAGTTTGCCCTGGAGCTGGGCGGGATAATCGACGTGCTGCCATTTGCAGCCGCCGCAGGTTCCCGCGTACGGACAGCGCGGCGCCACGCGCGACGGCGAAGGGGCGTCCACGGAAACGAGTTCGAGTTTCGGCCCGTCCTTCGAGCGTTTCACGAAGCGGCCCGTGACGGTTTCGCCCGGAATGGTGTTATATACGCGAAACGGCGTGAGCGGCTTGCCGCTGCCCGTCTGCCCCTCCCGGTCGATTTCGCCGGTGCCGTCCTTGGCGAAACGGGCGACCGTCCCCTTGATTTCGGTGTTGAATTTCATACGCGTATGCGCCTTATCGCCCATGATATCCGATCGCTGCACAATGTCGGCGCGATCTTCCGTTCCGCCGACGCCTTTGCGACGGAGCGGCTGTACCTGACGGGTTATACCCCAACCCCGCCGCGAACGGAAATCGCCAAGGTGGCCTTGGGCGGGGAAGACCGCGTGCCGTGGGAGCAGGCGGCCGATCCGCTGCCGGTGATCGCCCGTTTGCAGGAGGAAGGATTTACGGTGCTGGCGTTGGAAAACGGCGTGCGGGCGGAGCCGATTCGCGCGGTGGCCGCGCGCGTGGATCCGGCGCGGGTGGCGCTGGTGCTGGGCAACGAAGTGGAAGGCGTGCCGCCCGCGGTGTTGGCGGCCTGCGACGGCGCGGTGGAAATCCCGCTGCCGGGCGCCAAGCGCTCGCTCAACGTTTCCGTGGCGGCGGGCGTCGCGCTGTTCGCGTTTTTCAAGTAAACTGAAGCCGTTCGTTTTCCTTTATGCTTTCCGTCGTCATTCCGACGAAAAACGAAGAAGGATCCCTGCCGGGGTTGTTGGCGTCGCTCAAACGGCAGACGCTGCAGCCGGCGGAAGTGATCGTCGCCGATGCCCGTTCGACGGACGGCACGCGCGCCGTGGCCGAAGCGGGGGGCGCCCGTGTGGTCGAAGGCGGGCTGCCCGGCGTCGGGCGCAACCGCGGGGCTGCCGCCGCGTCTTCGCCGCTCATCCTATTCTTGGACGCCGACGTAGAGCTGCGCGAGGACGACATGCTGGAGCGCATGGTGCGCGGGTTGGAAGAACGCGGCTTGGACGTGGCGACGTGCGAAGTGGAACCGTTGGACGCCTCGCGCGTGGACCGGCTGCTGCACCGCGCGTACAACCGGTACGCCAAGTTCCTGGAACACCTGTTCCCGCACGCGCCCGGCTTCTGCATCCTCGTCCGCAAGACCGTACACGACGCCATCGGCGGCTTCGACGAAACCGTCACGTTCTGCGAGGACCACGATTACGTGCAGCGCGCGGCAAAGGTGGCCCGGTTCGGCATTCTGCCGGTGAAGATCCCCGTGTCCGTGCGCCGGTTGGAGCGCGACGGGCGGCTGAACATCGCGTGCAAGTACGTTCTCGCCGAGCTGCACTTGGCGGCCGTCGGTCCCATTCGCCACGACCTGTTCAAGTACACGTTTGGTTACGGGAAAAAGGGCTCCGCGCGTCGGTCGAAATCGAAGACCTAATCGCCCTTCCTTATGGACATTCCCGTCGCCGTGCAATACCGCCACGCGCATCTGTCCGCCGCGGACCAGGCGCGGTTGTTCGGCGCGGACGCCGTGTTGAAGGCCGTCGCGCACGTGGGGCACCGCGGGCAGGTCGCCTACCGGGAAACGATTACGGTGGTTGGGCCGAACGGCCGGTTGGAGCAGGTCCGCGTGCTTGGGCCGGTGCGGGCGGAAACCCAGGTGGAATTGTCGCCGGTGGAGGCCGAAGCGCTCGGTATCGACGCGCCGGTGCGCCTGTCCGGGGACGTGAAGCGCGCGGCGTCCTGCGGGCTGAAGGGGCCGCATGGGAGCATCCGTGCCCGCGCGTGCGTGATCATTCCGGCGCGGCACTTGCATTGCAGCGCCCGCGACGCCAAACGTTTGGGCGTGAAGCAGGGCGACGTGGTTTCCGTGGGCGTCGTCGGCCGGCCGGAAACGCGCGTGGAGCACGTGGCCGTGCGCGTGCATCCGTCGTTCCGCACGTCCTTCCATCTGACGGCAGACGAAGCCGCCGAGTTCTGGCTGGGCGCGGACGACCGGGTGCGGGTGGAACGAATGTGAGCAGAACATGCCACGGGCCGATTTGAGATAACGCCTTCTTCCAACCCGGTTCAGCCTCCTTCACGTCAGCCTCCCTCATGGTCGTCGGATCTCTGAGTCGGGAGCCGCGTAGATCCTCCGACCAAGGTTGTCAGCAGGCATCATCCCAAATCGGCCTGCACGGCGATGTGATACACTATGCGCGTATGATGCGTCCGCTTCGCCTGCTTGCCGCGTCCGCGTTCGTGCCCGTGTTTTTCTTGTTGCCGTTCGCCGCGCGCGCCGCGGTGGCCGACCTGGCCATTTCCGCCGGGGAGATTTCCTTTTCCAAGCCGTTGGTGGCCGGGGAGCGTTTGCGTTTGTATGCCGTCGTCCGCAATGTCGGGACGGAGGACATGTCCGGCTACGTGACGTTTTTCCAAGGCAGCATTCCCATCGGCGATTCGCAGGTGGTTTCCGTGCGCGCCGGAGGATTGGGAGACGAGGTCTTCGTGGACTTCACCGTGCCCAACGGCAGTTTCAACGTGCGGGCTGAAATCCGCGGTACGGACCCGACCGACATGAATTCCGCCAACAACGTGGCTGTTACGGGCTTATTCCACCCCGTGATGGACGCGGACCGGGACGGCGTGCCGGATGCGGAAGACAACTGCCCGGCCGTGCCGAATCCGGACCAGGAAGATTTGGACG
Source organism: uncultured Gammaproteobacteria bacterium (assembly GCA_964499955.1). Taxonomy (GTDB): domain Bacteria; phylum Patescibacteriota; class Patescibacteriia; order UBA9934; family GWF2-40-263; genus JAJYIV01. Next base: position 1,007 of record CAZCMI010000019.1, on the reverse strand, counting down.
GCGACGGCGTGGGGGACGCCTGCGACCCGGACATCGATGGCGATGGCGTGCCGAACGCCCAGGATGCCTTCCCGCGGGATCCGACCCGTTCGTCCGTTCCGCCTCCGCCGCCTCCGCCTGCAGCGCCGCCCGCACCTGCTCCCGTGCCGAGCAAACCGGCGCCCGTACCGACGCCTCCCGCACCCGCTCCGTCCGTTCCGGCCGCGCCCGCCGCTCCTTCTTCCGCCGCCGTATCGAACCAAAACGCACCGCCTGCGTTCCGCATCGCCACCGAGCAGGAAGAACCGGAAGACGAAACGGAACCGCTTGCGGATTTCGAACCGACGCCGGACAGGTCCAACGGGCCGAACGCCGTCTTTTCCTTCCGCCTGGTCCGATGGAATGAGTTTCTGTTTTCCGCCGAAATGCCGGAAGGGGAGGACTATTCCTTCGTTTGGGATTTCGGGGACGGATCCACGTCTTCCCGCCAGGAAATAACCCATGCGTATCGGAAGGCGGGGACATACCAGGTGACGTTGACCGTCACGGCCGCCGATGGCACGAGCGTTTCCGACGGTGCCGTGGTGCGCGTGCGCGTGTGGTCGTTGCGCAATCCCGTCGTGGTGGGGGCGCTGGCGACGTTGGGCGTGCTGGCCGTGTTCGGCGGTGCCTTGGCTTGGTTCGCCGGTTCGCGCCGCGCCGCGCCTCCCGCCCGCCGCGCGGACGACGACGAAGACGTGCCGGACGAAGATTAACGTTATCCGCCTCGGCTGGGTTCCCCTGCATGTTCCGCTTCCTGAACGGCGAATCGAAAACCGTCATCAGCGGCGCGGCCGTGGTCAGCGCGTTGTTTTTGGTGAGCCGCTTCGTCGGGCTGATCCGCGACCGGTTGCTGGCGGGATCCTTCGGGGCGGGGGACGTGCTGGACGTGTATTACGCCGCCTTCCGCCTGCCGGACCTCCTGTTCAACCTCATTGTGGTGGGGGCGCTGTCCGCGCGCTTCATCCCCCTGTTCACCACGCGTTACG
>CAZCMI010000018.1:0-16758 GCA_964499955.1 uncultured Gammaproteobacteria bacterium | reverse complement strand
GCGCTTTCGGAGATCGGGCTGGGCAGGATGTCCTGCACGACCTTGAAGCCGCGCGCGTGGAACAAACGGCGCAACAGGTCGGCGAACAGGAACGCCCGCATGTTGCCGATATGGGCGAACCAATACACGGTGGGCCCGCAGGAATACAGGCGAACTTCCCCGTGGTGGATGGGGCGCAGGGGTTCCTTGGAACGGGTGAGGGTGTTGTGAAGCTGGATCATAGGGGTCGAATGGCACGACTATAACACGCGGCCGGGAAACGAAAAACGCCCATGCGGGGCGTTTTCGACTTGGACGCTGTTGTTGCTTTTACCGCGCCAGCGCGACGGTGGGTTCTTCCATGGTGACGTAGACGGGCTGGCCGGCGGGCACCAGGCCCATCATGCGGGCGGTGCGGCGCACGTGGTCCAGGGTCTGCGCCTTGCTGACGGCCAGTTCCGTGCGGCGGTGGTCTTCCACCAGCTGGTCCACGCGGCGTTCGGCGTCGCGCATGGCGTAGCCGCTGGAAACCGCGGCGTTCACCTGCACGATGTAGGCCGCGCACAGGGCGACGGCGGCGGCGAGCAGGGCGATATTCAACGGCAGCAAACGCGCCTCGATGAACGCGACGGCGGCCTTGGCGGCCGGCACGCGCGCATACATGGTTTGGGCGAAGGTGATCATAGGAGCTGGGCCGCGCGGAGCTTGGCGCTCCGGGCGCGGGGATTGCGCGCGATCTCGGCAGGGGTGGCCGTCACGGGCCGTTTGGTGAGCGCCCGCACGTCCTCCCGTTCCGCGAGAAAGCGCTTCACGATGCGGTCTTCCAAGGAGTGAAACGAAATCACGACCAGGCGTCCGCCTGGCTTCAACACAGAGAGGGCTTCGGGCAGGGCGCGTTCCAAGGCGCCCAGTTCGTCGTTCACCGCGATGCGGAGCGCCTGGAAGGCGCGCGTGGCCGGGTGGGTGCGTCCCCGGCGCGGCAGCACGGCGGCGATGGCCTCGGCCAGCTGGCCGGTGCGCGTGAAGCGCTCCCGCCGGCGGGCTTCCACCAGGGCGGCGGCGATGCGGGCGGCCTGCGGCTCTTCCCCGTACACGCGGAAGAGGCGGGCCAGCTCGTCCTTCGTCCACCCGTTCACGATCATGGCGGCGGTTTCCTCGTGGTCCGGGTCGTACCGCATGTCGAGCGGGCCGTCGGACTGGAAGGAGAAGCCGCGGTCGGGATCGTCCACGTGGGCGGAGGAAAATCCCACGTCCAGCAGCACGCCGTCGAAGGGCCCCACGCCCGCCGACGCCGCGATGTCCCGCATGTCCTCGTAGGACCCGCGGGCCAGGACGGCGCGCGCCCCGAACGGCTTGAGGCGCTCGGTCGCCACCGCCAGGTTGCGGGGGTCGCGGTCGATGCCCAGGAGCCGTCCGTCCGGCGCGGTCGCGGCGAGCAGGGCGGCCGCATGGCCCCCGTGCCCCGCCGTTCCGTCCAAAAACGTCTTGCCCGGCGCCGGTGCGAGGGCGCGGAGCGTTTCGTCCACCAAAACCGGGACGTGCGTGGTCGTTTCAGCCATAACCGGAGGAACATTCGGCATGCACGGCCCCAGGCGAGCGACGGCGGCAAAGGTTCGTTAAATCCGCCGTCGTTCCCCAGGCCGCGCAGGCCGAGGAAGAATTAGATTCCCAATTCCCCCAAGTGTTCCGCAATCGTCCCGACGTCGCTTTCCGTCTGCTTCTTGTAGGCGTCCCATTTCGTCTCGTCCCACAGTTCGAGGCGGTTGTATACGCCGACCACCACGGCCGATTTGCCGATCCCGGCGTATGTCCGGAGATACTCCGGAATCACGATCCTTCCCTGCTTGTCCGACGGCACGTCCATTGCGCCCGCAAGCATGAGACGGGCGAATGCGCGGCTGTCGGACTTCCCCAGGGGCAAGGCGGCCAATTTCTCGGCCAACTTGTCCCACTCCTCCTTGGGGAACAGGAAAAGCGAAGCGTCGAGACCCCGCGTCACCACGGCCCCCCTCGCGAGGTCCCCACGGAACTTCACCGGGATCGCCAATCGTCCCTTGTCGTCGATGGTATGTTTGTACTCACCAATGAACATAGGGTCGTGGTAGACGGCTGACTGCCGCCTAGAGTCGTCCGTGGAAATAAAAGGTGAGCATCGAGCCGGTCGGCTCAATCCCCACTTACTTCCACATGGCCCCATTTTATTCCACGACGTGACACGCGTCAACACCCGCACCCATTTCGATTTTTTTCTATTTTCCGAAGGAATTCGAAGATGAATCGGCGGTCTGTGGATAAGTGCGTCCGCGCCGCATTCCCCACTTCGATAAAAAATCCGCCCCCGATGAGGGAGGCGGTTTTTTGCTGCTCTCTAGAGGACGAACCGGATGAGGCCGTATGCGGCGACCAGCAGCCAGACGGCGTTGAGTACGGCGGGCGGGAAATCCCGCTTGTGAATGGTGCCCGCAAGGATACCCAGCGACCCCACGGCGTTCAGGCCGAGATACGGTGCCTCGTGCGGCTGGATCATGCCGAAAGTGAGCAGGACGAACGCCGTCAATACGCAGGCGCATCCGACCCACGCCGCCAACTCGTATGCGCGGCCGCGCATAGCCGTTAGGACTGGCTGTCCACGACCACGAATTCTTCCTTCGGACCGCAGACGCAGCCGTCGCCGCCGCAGGTTTCGCAGAAACCGTCGTCTTCTTCGTCCAGGAACCACTCGTCACCGGACGGCGTGGTCTTCACCGCCGCGCAACCGGCCAAAATGGCCGTCACCAAGGCGCCGAACATCATGCCCAGCGGCAGGTAGGAAGCGGCCGTCATGGCGAAGCTGCCGAGACCGATGGAGCGGCCGAGCAGCAGGAAGTTCACGCCGGCGACGAACAGGCCGAGCAGCAGCCCGCCCACGGCACCGATGAAGGAGGCGCCGACGACGAACAAGGAGGTGCGGACCAGCGGGAACGAACAAACGCGTGCGAACAGGGACATAGGAGGAAAAATGGATGATTACCACCCGATCATGCCGGTTTTCAGCGCCTCGCGCAAGTCCGGCGCGCTCCAGGACGCCAGGCGTTCTAAGGTGGCGGCGCGTTCGTCTTCCGTGGCGCGGCGCGGCAGCCAGGCCTCCAGACGCATGGGTTCCAAGGCGATGGTGCGTTCGCCGCGGTGCCAGCCGACGGTGGCGACCATGCTTTCGCGCGTGGCGTCCCACGGCTGGTCGAAAGTAAAATTACCGAGCGAGTAGAGGATGAGGCCGTCGCCGTAGCGTTCCACGCCTTGCAGCACGTGCGGATGGTGGCCGAGCACGAGGTCCGCCCCGGCGTCCACGGCCGCGCGGGCCAGGGACACCACGGCCGGGTCCGGATGGTGCGCGTACTCCGTTCCCCAGTGGAAAGACGCGACGACGAGATCAGCCGATAGGCGCGCCTCGCGGATGCGGCGCAGCGCGTCTTCCCGCTGCAGGGGCCGTGCGACGGTTTCGAACGCCAGCATGGCGACCGTGCGCCCCGCCGCTTCCGTGAAGACGGTCTCGCCGTCGTTGCGGAACCCGCCCACTGGCACGATACCGGCCTCGCGTAGGATGACGCGGGAGTCCTCCCAGGCGGCTTCGCCGTAATCCCCCGCGTGGTTGTTTGCCACGATCGCATGGGTGAGGCCCATGGCTTGCAGGGCGTCCACGCGCGCCGGGTCGGCCTTGAAGCAGATGCCGGAGCCGCAATACGCCTCGCGGGCGGAAAGAACGGATTCCAAGTTCGCCACGATGAGGTCGCCTCCCGCCAACGCTGCACGAGCGTCGGCGAAGGCGGCGGGAATGTCCGGGTTGCGGGCCAGGCGCGCCCCGACGTCGCGGGCCAGCATGACGTCCCCGGCGGCCTTCAACGTGAGCGGCGGCAGATGGCGGCATTCGTAGACGAAGTAACTCGTGCCGGGCTGCGCGGGGTCGCCCAAGAGGCGGCTGCTGTTTCCCCGCCACCGCACGGATAGGTCGCAAGCCTCCCGTTCCTGCCACATCAACGCGAGGATCAGGGCGAACGGTGCGTCCAGCTGGTCGGAACCGGCGCGGGCGATGGCCGCGTAGTCGCGGGCGCGGACGTGGGCGACCGTTAAGGCGTCGCGGGCGTCCGCTTCTTCCGCCGGCAGGTCATGGGCGAAGTCCACGCTGGCCACCAGCACGGCGCCGGGCGGCAGCATGTCCGCCAGGGCTTGGGCGACGGCGCGGGCCTGGCCCTCCCCCGCCGGGGATTGGGCGATGATCGGCAGGATGGGCGTCCCGGGAAGCAGGGCCGTCAAAAACGGCACATGCACGCCGATGCTGTGTTCGGTCAAAAACGAACCGGGTTCGACGGCGGCCACGCCGCGCTCCTGCAGGCGGGCCACAAGGCGTTCGTCCGCGCGCACGTCGCCGAGCGGCGAGGTCCACGTGCCAGCCGTGGTTTGCACCAGGGCCGTTCCTTGATTTTCATGCGCCGGTCCCACCAACACCACCACGGACGGTTCCGCGGCCGCGATATTCGCCCAAAACGCCGCCATGGTTTCCGCCGCTACGGCATGGTGCGGCAGCACGGCGATCCGGACCGGATGGGGGTCGTGTTCTTCTTCCCGTTCGCGCACCGCCAAGGCCGCGGGGTACGCCAGCTGAATTCCCTCAAGGCCGTCCACGTTGAAACGCGGAGAGGGCAAAGCCGGAACCGGGCTGGTCACCACGTTCGACGGCGGAACGGGCACGTCCACGGTGATATGCCCCGGCCGCACCAACGCAAGCCACGCCGCCACGGCAACAACGCCGAGCACGAGGGTCAGAATCAGGATCACGGATGAACGGCGGAAGGACATAAGGACGGGGGTCGTAGAAAACGGAGCAGGCGCAACGCCGACCGACCCGATATCATCTGACAACCTTGGTCGGAGAATCTACACGGCTCCCACCTCAGAGATTCGACGACCATGAGGGAGGCCGACGTGAAGGAGGCCGAACCGGGTTGGAAGAGGATATCGGGACGGAAGGCGTGCGAAGGCAGGGTCGGTCGGCGTTGCGTGTCATTCCTCAATCCGCACGACGACCTGTTCTTGCGAATAGCCGAAGCGGTTCGGGTCGGTGACGGAGACGAGGGAGACGGGTTCGGCGGCGTACGTTCCCGGCGTCACCACACGGGCATAATAATCGATGGAGGTGCAGCCCGCATACAGCGCCGGACCGACGAAGAAGGACACGCGCTGGCCCTGCACGTCGTACGGATGCCACGTGCACGATTCCCGACGCATCCCGTACCCTCCGGCGGAGGTGATCGGCGCGAGGCCGGACGGCAGCACGTCCACCAGGCGGTAGGACGTCCAATGCGTGACGTTCTGCCGCGGCGCCTCGTACGAAAGGGAGACCTTCACTACGTCGCCTTCCCGGAACGTCGTGGTCGCCACGCCGTCCACGGAATACGTGCGGGACACGCGCAGGGCCGGGTCCGACGGCTCGCCCGCCACGGCCGGGCGCTCGTGGCGCAACACGGCGTCCGCCGTCCCCTCCACCACGCGCGGATCCAAATCGGCCAGTTCGAACGCACGCACGGCCAACGTGCGCGCCCCACCGGCGAGTTCGACGGTCTGGCGCTCCCCGTTCAACGTGTAGGCGACCGTGGCGTTTTCCACCGGTGCCCGGGCGATCAGCGCGCGCAACGCGGCGATCTGCTCGATGCCGAGCCAGGCGTCCGTGTGGATGCCCCGGCGCAAGAACGCGTACAGTTCGCGCGCGTCGGGTTCGCCCAAACCGGCCGCCAGCACCGCCAACGCGGCCGTGCGTTCGGCCTGGTCCTGCCCGCCGGCGGGCAAATACGCCACGCCTTCCTGCCGCCGCAGCCGCTCGGCGAAGGAACGGTACACGGCGCGGGCGCCTTCTTCGTCTCCCGCCAGGTACAGGCCCAGCGCGGCGGAAAGGCGCGTATCGTCGTCGGCACGAGGGTCCGCCAACAGCCGCTGCAGATCCAACAGCGCGGGTTCACCCAACGAGGCAAGGCCCGCCAGTGCCTGGGCCGCTTCACGCGGCGAAGAAGCGTCGTCCACCGCCTCCTGCAAATACCGGGCCATGCCCGCTTCGTCGAACGGTGTGTCGCCCAACAGGGCCACGCGCGCCGTCAGTTCCGGATCAGGCGAGCCGTACGGCAGGAGCAGAAGACCGGTGCCCCACGGCTGGTACGCCTCGAAGGACGGCTCGGGTTCTGGCACCTCCTCCCCGAACACCTCGTTCAAGATGCGCGTGGCGGCAGAGGCGGCGGCCAACTGGTCCGCGCGATCGCCCGCACCCATGGCCAGGCCGTACAGATCCGTCAGATATTGCCCGCGGCCGCCGTCCACGAAGGTCACGTGCGTGACACCGTCGGCGGCGCCCGTCAACGCGGTCGGCCCGCTTCCCAACGACACGCGCGCCACCGTGGGCCGGGTGAACCAAGAATCGACGATGGCCACCTGGCGCGAGACGGCGTCCACGTGCGCGCCGCTGCGCCCTTCGATGATGATTTCATGCGTGCCCTTGGGCAACGGCGGCAACGGAACGCGCAGGGTCTCCCCCGCCGCGGCCGAAGCCGTGCGTTCGACGTCCTCCCCCGGCACGCGGATGCGGTACGTCACGGCGTCCGACGTCCCGACGGCCGTCCCGCCCGCGCGTACCAGAATCACCGGCGCGTCCTGAGGCAGATATTTCTCGCGGATCACCGGCGTGACGAAAAACGGCATGCTGGCGACCACGGGCGTGCGGGAAATGCCCGCGCGCTTGCCCGCGGCGTCCAGGGCGTGGGCCGTCACGCGCCAGGTGGTGATGTTGTCCGGCAGAGTGAAAGAAACACGGGCCGTGCCGTCGGCCGCCGTCCGCACGGTGCGGAACGCCGCCGTGTCTTCGAAATCCTTGCGCGGACTGCCCATGTCCCGGTCTCCCCCGCCGCCTCCTTCGGCCGCACTTAACCCGGCCAGGCGGGCATCATGGGAAATGAAGGTCTGCCGCACGCCGGAGGGGACGCGCGCATACAGGGCGGGCAGCGGATCGGCCGCATCTTCCACCAGGGCGTAATAGGCCTCGTCCACGACGTTCAGGTTCACCGTCGCCGCCACGGGGCGGCCTTGGGCGTCGCGCACGCGCACGGCCAATTCGACCGTCTCCCCGGGCCGGTACGACGCGCGGGCGGCTTCCGTTTCCACCGTCAGCGCGCGGGAAGACAGGTCCGTGGTCACCACGTACCCGCTGGAAAAGCCGGCGCCCCACCTCCACTCATTTCCTCCCTGGTCGATGGGAAAATACCCCCGCCCGTCGAAGCGCGCACCGAACACGTGCACGTTCGGCACGTCGGCCTCGCCGAAGACGAAGGCATGCGCCGCCTGGTCCGTCACTTCCGTATGCCGGATACCCTCGGCGGCGCGGAAATACAGGTAGCGGGCCGCACCAACGGCCTCCGCCCCGTCGCCGCGCTCGCGCACCTCCAACCGCACCGGGCTGCCGGGCGCGTAGGCGTGCGTGTTGTTCCACCGGTCCGATTCCGGCGCGTCGGGATTGAAGAAGAACAGGCCGGGCTGTTCGTCGAAGACCAGCGGAAAGCGGCGCGCTTCGGTTTGGGCCGTCGCCGTGCGGCCGCGCCCGTCCACGGCCGAAAACGTGAGGGCGTAATTCGCGTCGGGCCGGGTGGGCGGCGCCGGAAACGAAACCGTTCCGTCCGCGCCCGTCACCAGGACCGTCTCGCCCAGGTCCCGCTCGCGGCGGTCATACCGGTACTGCGGCACCGTCCGCTTGTTGACAAAATCGTAGTACGTCCCCGTTTCGACGCGGTCGTACGTGTATTCCGTCACCTGCATCCGCACGGCCAACCCGGCGCGCGGGCCGCTCGACGCTTCCTCAGCGTTCCACGTGGGCGCGGGGCGCACCGTACGCGCCGTCACCACGTAGCGGTCCTCCCCGCCCGCCGCGGCGCGTTCCTCGCGCACGCGCAAAGACACGTCCGGCCCGAAGACGTAGATGCCCGCGGTGGCGCGGATTTCGCCTTCTTCCGGCCGCGCCGGTTCCGCCGTCAGCCACAGCACATCCGGCCCCCACGACGACCCGCCCGTCACCGTCAGCTCGCTGCGTCCGTGGCCGTTGCCGTCCAGCGTGACGGTCTGCTGCTCCGTTCGGTTCGCTCCCACACGCACCTGCAAGCCCTTCATGGGCGTCCCGTCGAAGAATTCCCCGCGCACGGCAAACCCCACCCGGTCGCCATCGAAGGCGGCCAGGGTATCCGGCGTGAGCGTGAGGAAATACGCCGGCTTCACGTATTCGGACACCGACACGCCATGACCGCCGATCTGGGTGCCCGTGTCCGCGTCCGTAAACGTAAGCGCGTAATAGCCTGGCGGCACCTGCCGAATGTCCATCGTTCCGTGGAAGACGCCGTCCGCACCCACGTCCGCCGTCGCGCGTTCAAACGGACGCTCGTAAGAGCCGAACGAGGCCTGCACCCGCTGCGGGCGCGAGCCATCCGCGCGGGCCTCGGCAAAGCCGAAGAACTGCACCGTGTCCGTGGGCTGGTACATGGGCCGGTCGGTGTAGAAATAGGTCCAGCGGGAATCGGACGGTTCCGGTTCCAGCGGTGCGACGGGCAAAAAGACGTCCTGGCCTTTCGCCCGCACGCGCAGGCGGGTCGCTCCCTCGCCGTCGGGCACCACGCGGGCCACCCCGGAGGCGTCCGTGTGCGCCTCGCCTCCCGCGCCCAACACGGCGATTTCCGCCCCGGCCAACGGGCCGCCGGTTTCCGTGTCGTTCACCCACACCAAGGTTTCGTTCACGGCCACGACGGCGTAGGCCGCCACTTCGGTCACCTGGAAATACGCCCGGCGCGTGTCCGGCGCGCCCGGGGTGTCCGTCGGCCGCCCTTCCAACGCGAAGTCCGCCACGTAATAGCCGCGCGGCAGCGGGTCCGGGAACGCGACGGCGGACCCATACCGGCCCGTGGACTGAACGGGCGCCTGGAACGTCGCGACGACGGGCAGCGCCGCCGTGCCGGAAACGGCGTCCAAATCGACGTATTGCCGCCAGCTCGTCCGTTCGTATCCATCCAACGCGGCAAGATAGGTGTCCGCGTTCGGAAACTGCCGCACGCGCACGTCCATCGCGCGATCCGCCCCGGACGCGCCGCTGTACAAATAGACGTTCACGAACGGTGCTTGGTCCGGCGGGAAGAACGGCGAAGGCAGGGACAGCGAGAAGCCGGACTCGCCGCGGCCCGTTTCAGTGGCGGCGGTTTCAAATGCGAACGCGTAATCCTCTCCTTCCCCCGGCGCGGCGTCGGCGGACAGACGGCCGGAGATCGTGACGGTGTACGCCGTGGCCGCCTCCAACGGACGGTTCGGCACGAACACGAACGTGCGGCGGTGCTGCTCGAAGCGCCCGGCCACGGCCGGTTCGATGGAAAACGCCGCCTGGAAGGCATCGAGCGAAACGACGTCGGTGTTCAACGCCACCTCGATACCGGTGTTCACCGGCACGCGCACGGCCTGCGGCCCCGGCAACGTGGAAACCACGCGCAGAGGTTCGGCCGTTTGGAAGGCCCAGGCGTACGGGCGCGTTTCCGCCGCCAACTGGAAGGCCACCACGGCGCGTTCCGGCAGCGGGTCGGCGAAAGCGATGCGCACACGGTGCGCGTCCACCTGCGTGACAAGCGGTTCGTCGGCCCCGCGCACAGCCAGGCGGGCACGAACGTCTTCTGCCTGCACCGGCTCGCGGGCGGTCAGCAGGAACGCGGAATCGGGCGCCACGCCCATGGCCCCGGCCGACTCGGGCGCAAGAGTGAAATCGTCCTGGGCGAAGGCGGGCTGCACGCCGGCGAACGGCTGGAACACCAAAACGGCGATGACAATGACGGTCAACGCGGCGGTGGCCGTCGCGGCAAGAGCCCACGTGCCGCGGCGCGGCGTGAACCGCGAGAACGAAAAGGACTTCCTCTGCTCTTGAGGAAATCCTTGGTCTTCGGGAAGCAAGTTCATAGAAAGTTGGAAGACGCGGATGATATCGCAATTGTATCATCTTCCCTTTCCCGTTCCTAACGAACGTTTGCTCCGCAGCAGGCGGTGGTAGGCGCCGGCGAAGCGGTGGGCTTCGTCGCGGGCGCGTTGGAACAGCTCTTTCCCCGCCGAGGCGATGCGCGCCAACTCCGGATCGGAGCGGTCGTACACCAGCCGGTCCTGCTTGCGGTCGAAGCCCTTGGCGATGCCGATGATTTTCGGGACGGCCTCCGGGGCGCCCGGGCTGCCACGGAACTCCGCCATCACCTTCTCCGCCACGGCCACCTGCCCTTCTCCGCCGTCGATGACCATCACCTGCGGCAGCGGCCAGGCGTGCGGGTGCGTTTGCGCGCGCTTCAGGCGCCGGCGCAGGACTTCTTCCATCGAGGCGAAGTCGTCGCCGCCCTGGGCGGTTTTGATGCGGAACCGGCGGTACGCCTGCTTGGCCGGACGCCCGTATTCGAACACCACCATGGACGCCACCGCCGACGTGCCGGACAAATGGGCGATGTCATACGCCTCGACGCGCCCGTTTAAATCGACGAACCCTTCGGCCGCGCCCTTCGGCGGGGTGAAAAACGGCAGCGGGTCTTCCCGCGTGATCAGCGCCACGTCCCGCACGTGCTCCAGCGCCTCGACGCCGTTGCGCAGCCGCGCCGCCCGTTCGAAATCCAAGGCCGCCGCCGCGTCGTTCATCTCCTTTTTCAAATCCGTCAGCAGGCGCTTTTTCTTCCCTTCGAAGAACCACATGAGCTGCCGGATGACGTGCCGGTATTCCTTTTTCGAAACCGCACCGATGCACACGCCGGGGCATTTCTTCAGCCCGACGTCGAAGCACGGTTTCACGCGGCCGGTTTCCTCCGGCGGACGGCAGACGCTCCACGGCACCGCGCGCCGCACGATGTCCAGGGCCTTGCGCAACGCCGGGCCGCTCGTATACGGGCCGAACACGGCCAAAAAACGTTTCTTCGCCTCGCCTTCCAATTTCTTGGCGAAGGGGTTCACGCCCAGCCGTTCCAAGTCCAGCCCGCGCATGAGCATCGGGCGGGGATAGGCGTCCCGGGTGATGACGAGGTACAAGTACGTTTTGTCGTCGCGCTGGAGGATGTTGTATTTCGGCTTGAGGGCCTTGATCTGGTTGGCTTCGAGCACCAGTGCCTCGATCACGGTGGGCGTTTCCCGGTAGTCGATGCGGGCGATGCGCGCCACCATGTCGCCGATGCGCGGGTCCTGCTCCTTGGCGAAGTACGAACCGACGCGGCGGCGCAAAGACGTGGCCTTGCCGACGTACAGCAGTTCCCCCGCGGCGTCGTAATAGAAATACACGCCCGGTTCGTCGGGCAGGGCGCCGTTTTTGACCTTGATGGACGGGGGGATCATGCGGAAAGGGTAGCGGTTTGGTAGAATGGGGGCAATATGACTACCCGCTTGGCCGCCCGCCTGACACGCCGCCCGTTGCTCCTCGCTCTGCTGTGCATGTTCGCCCTCGCGGGCTTCGGCTGCGCCCCGCGCGTGGAACGCATGCCCGACCTCCCCGAAGACGCGCCGATCATCCGGGACAGCGACGGGCCGGGGATGTAAACCGACCTCCTCGCTCCCTTGACGCGCGGCCTGTTTTCTTGTATCTTCCGTCCTCCGTCCAATGGTGGGCGGAAGGAGGAAGACGGATGAACGCACCGGCGGAAATGATCGAAGCGGCCAAAACATGCGTACCGCAATGCGCGCACGACCAGGAACGGTGTGCGTACGTTGTTCGGGGGTTGCCGAGCAAATATCGCACGACGCTGGCGGCCTTGCTGGCGGGATCCCTCAATGGCGGGCCGCGCGGCACGCTGGTCATGGCCCTGCGCAACGGCGAAAATCCGGTTGCCACGGGGACGTACGCGGAATTTCTCGCGAGTCTGCATGGACCACACGTGGTCCTCGACGGCACGCACGCGGAGGCGTGGGAAATCTCCCCCTACCTCTACGCGGCGAAGGCGCGCAAGTACCACGTGCGCATCGTGACCGTGCACGTGCCGCTCACGCATGCCGCGGACAAGATGGACCCGGCCGAGCTGCGCCGGCTCTACAAGGTATTCGAACCCGGCCAGCCGTTCCCGCGCGACTGGGACCGCATCGACCTCGACCCCACGGGGATCATGTCGAACGTCTAGACGACTCGTCTGCCCCGCGCATCCGCGCCCGGCAGACGTTTTTTCTTGCCAATATTCTCCCAGCGGGCATACCATGGATGGGCCATTGGACGCCTGCCGTTCCCTGCCGATGGCGCCCGCCTCCCGGAACGGACGTCGGAAGCGTCCTGCTGCGCAGTGAACGTCCCGATACGAAAAACGGGGCGTTTCCCGCCCCTTCCTGCGCGCCTGCCGCCCCACGCCCGCGGTCCGACGGCCGTATCCCGAGCGCCATCACTTCCCTTTGCGCGCCTTCGGTTCCGCGACCGTCCTTCCCGCGCCGCTTCCCGCTCCGCCTTCTCTCGGCGTCGAGCGGGAGTTTTTTAAAACTTCGGCCCTTCCAAAATATCCGCCGCTTCCTCGGCCGTGATCTTCGGCCGCTTGCCGCGCGCGGGATGCCGCACCGCCACGTGCGACACCGCCAAAATCACCAGGACGTTGATTGCCTGGCCTTGGAACACACGCGCGTTCACGGCGGCCGTCCAGTCATAGCCGTAGACGGGCAGGATGAGCGCGGCGTTCACCGCAATGCCCAGCAGAACCCACGCAACGGCGATCGCCCCGCGCCACTCCCAACGCATCTCCGGCTGCCGCCGGAAGAACAACCACGCGGCCAGGCCGTAAACCAGGGGCGCGGACAACTGCAGGATCCACAGCAACAACGGCTCGCCCGTTTGCAGCAACCCTTCGAACAGGAAGAAACTGATGACGTACAACGGCACGTACGCGGCCAACCAATAGAGGAACGCGCGCAGGAACGGGACGGGAGCGGTCATAGGCCGAACCGGTCAAGGATTTCAAAAATGATGCCGAGGGCGAACAGGATGACGACGGCCACGCTCAAGACCTTCGGCGCGTTGAAGCACTTGTGGTCGCGGCAGACCGGATGACGGCGCATGCGTTCGTACGTGGCCACCAAAATAATGCCCACCGCACCGGAGAACACCGCGCCGACGAAGCCGATCACCGGCACGAAGTCGCGCAGGCCGAGCAGGTACGCCGCGGGCGGAAGGAGCGCGGACGCCAGCCAAGCGGGCACGCGCGGCACGCCGACGTCGAAGCGCAGGGCGTTTTGCAGCTGCAAGTTGCTCATGGCGTAGGTGGACAACAGCGTGACGACGCCGATCAGGGACGTGATGACCGCGAACGACGGGCCCAGCACGGGCGCCAGGCCGGCGAAGGCCGACGGCGTGGTTTCCGAACCCGTCACGCCCACCACGGCCATGGCGAAGGCCAAATACAACCCCGTGATGATGAACAAGCCGACGGTAACGGCATGCGGCAGGCGCCGCGCCGCGCGCGTCCCCAGCACGTCTTTCACCTCCGGAACGGCGCCCAACCCGGACAAGGCGAACAACACCACGCCGTAGGGCAGCCAGGCGTTGGACGGGTACACGGCCGTCAGGTTGGCGACCTGGATGAACGGCAGCGAAGCAAAAATAGCCAGTACGAACAGGAACAACAGCAGGCCCACCACCACGCCTTCGATGCGCGACGCGTGCATGAGGCCGCGCCGCGTGACGAACGCGGCCGCGGCGGCCATGGCCAGCCCGTAGATCCATTCGGGTCCGCCCAAGAACGGCCCAATCAACAACGAAAGGAACCGCCCGCCGATCACCACGTACGCCAGCATGGCGCCCAACTGCGCCACGCCCAGCAAGACGGTGGAAATCCACTTCCATGGCTTCCCCAAGTAGGTGCCGGCGTACCCACCCAGGCGCTGCGTGCCGGGCGTCTGAATGACGACTTCCGCGTACATCAGGTACAGGAACAGCATGATCACCCCCATGCCCAGCAGCCAGGCCGCGCCGATGGCCACCCCGCTTTGGGCGAAGGCGTACGGCAGGCCAAACACCCCCGCGCCCACGACGGAACCCACCAGGGTGCCGATCGCGCGGGGCATCTTGAAGTCGGAATGGGGCATAGAAAACGGACGGGACGGCCATGGCCGCCGAAATATGCACAAGTATACCACAGGTTTTCCCTTGCCCCTTCGGCCCAGCAGGCATACCATGCCCCCGATCCCCCGATGGTATGTCCACCACCCCGGAGCGCATTCCGCCCCACAATCTTGAGGCCGAACAATCCGTACTGGGCGGGCTTTTGATCGACAAGGAAGGCATGACCCGCGTGGCCGACGCCCTCCACGCCGACGACTTCTACCGCGACGCCCACCGGCTGATCTACGAAACCATCGTGGACCTGTACGAACGCCACGATCCGGTGGACATTTTGTCGTTGGGCAACCGGCTGGAGGAAAAGGGGCATCTGTCGCGCGTGGGCGGCCGGGCGTACCTGGTGGAATTGTCCAACGCCGTGCCCACCTCGGCGCACCTTCCCCACTACGCCGAAATCGTGCAGAAGAAGGCCACCCTGCGCCGCCTGCTGTCCGCCGCCGCCACCATCACGCGGCTCGGGTACGAAGAAGCCGACGAAATCAGCTCCGTCCTGGACGAAGCCGAACGCACGGTGTTCTCCGTGTCGCAAAAGCACCTCACGTCGGGTTTCGTGCCCATCCGCAGCGTGCTGCAGGACGCCTTCGAGCGCATCGACGAGTTGCACAGCGGCGGGGACAAGCTGCGCGGCATTCCCACCGGCTGGACGGACCTGGACCAGGTTCTCGCCGGCCTGCAGCGCTCGGACCTGGTGATCCTGGCCGCCCGTCCTTCCGTGGGCAAAACCTCCTTCGCTTTGGACCTGGGCCGCCACGTGGCCGTAAAGGGCAAAACGCCCGTCGCCCTGTTTTCGTTGGAAATGTCCAAGGAACAGCTGGTGGACCGTATGATTTCCGCCGAGGCGAACATCGACCTGTGGAAACTGCGCACAGGCCGTCTCTCCGACCGCGACGACGACTTCCCCCGCATCGCCCACGCGCTGGGCCTTCTGTCCGAGGCGCCGATTTTCATCGACGACACGGCGTCGCTCACCATCATGGAATTGCGCACCAAGGCGCGGCGCCTGCAGAGCGAAAGCGGCCTGGGACTGATCATCGTGGACTACTTGCAGCTGATGGAAGGCCGCAGCAAATCGGCCAGCAGCGACAACCGCGTGCAGGAAATTTCGGAGATTTCCCGCGGGCTGAAGCAAATCGCCCGCGAGCTGAACGTGCCGGTGCTGGCGCTGTCCCAGCTCTCCCGTGCCGTGGAACTGAACAAGCCGGCCATCCCGCGCCTGTCCCACCTGCGCGAATCCGGTTCCATCGAGCAGGACGCCGACGTCGTCATGTTCATCTACCGCAAGTCCGCGGACCGCAACTACCGCGAGGAGGACCTGGCGCCGGAGGAAAAGACCACGGCCGAAATCCACATCGCCAAGCACCGTAACGGCCCCACGGGGCTGGTCCGCCTGTTCTTCGACCAAAAGCGCACGTCCTTCCAAAACCTGGCCCGCGGCTACCAGGCCCCGCCTGGAGGCGCCGCTCCCCCGCGGCCCACGTCGCCGCCGCCCGGCTCCGGCTTCGCCCCGATTGCCGGAGGCGCCGCCCCGCCTCCCCCGCCCGAGGCCGCCACGGTCCCGCCGCCGCCCGTGGACCCGATGGGTGGTTAACGGGCCGCCGTTTCCTGTATTATCTACGCACTATGTCCATGTTCAACAAAATCAAAGCCGTGAAGGACCTCCGCGACCAAGCCAAGCAGATGCAGGCCACCATGGCGACCGTCCTCGTGGAAGGCAGCGCCGCCTGGGGCAAGGTGAAGATCAAGATGGACGGCAACCAGCAGATCATCGACGTGCAGATCGAAGACGAACTGCTCACGGACAAATCGAAGCTGCAATCCGCGCTCAAGGACGCCTTCAACGACGGCATGAAGAAGTTGCACGTGGAAATGGCCGGCAAGCTGAAGGACATGGGCGGGTTGGACATGTTGAAGAACCTGGGCGGCTAATCGTCCGCTCCCCTCGGCCGCATGCGCCGTTTTCCCGAACCCATTCAGAACGCGGCCGCGGCCTTGGCCCGGCTGCCCGGCGTCGGGCCGAAGACCGCCCTTCGGTACGTTTTCTATCTGCTCAAGCAGCCCAAGGCCGACATCGATTCCGTGGCCCGCGCGCTGACGACGCTCGGCGAACGCACGCGCACCTGCGCGCGCTGCTTCACCTACACGGCCGGGACGGACGCCTGCGAGGTCTGCGCCGACCCGCGCCGGGACGACTCCCTGCTGTGCGTGGTCGAGGAGAGCCGCGACATCGCCACCATGGAGGCCACGGGCGCGTACAAGGGCCGGTACCACGTGCTGGGCGGCTGTCTAAACCCCATCGAGGGCGTCACGCCCGACGTCCTGCGCGTGCGGGAATTGGAAGAACGCGTGGCGGCCGGGCCGGAGGTGCGCGAAATCATCCTGGCCTTTTCCCCGCACGTCCAAGGCGAAACGACCATTCTGTACCTGGCCAGACGCCTGGCCCCGCACGGCCGCACCGTCACCCGCCTGGCCCGCGGCCTCCCCATCGGCGCCACCATCGAATACGCCGACGAAATCACCCTCGGCGACGCCTTCAAGGGGCGGAGGAATGCCGCGTAGAAGGAGGTCGTGCAAAGAAAAATCTCCGCGCTAGGCGGAGATTTTTTCGATCTTCAGGGTGGTGAACGGCTGGCGGTGGCCGA
>CAZCMI010000017.1:0-20240 GCA_964499955.1 uncultured Gammaproteobacteria bacterium | reverse complement strand
AGGCGGACCAAAAATCAGCATTCCCCACCGCCGGCACCAACGAACGGGTCCAGTACGCCAGGTACGGGTCGCCGCCCGGCAGGCGCAGCGCCGACATGTCCGTGGTGTGGACGTCCGTAAAGAAGCTGAAGCAGAACGGGTCCTGGCGCGTCTGGCCCGGGCGCATCCCCAGCAAAATAAACGGCGACACGCACAGCAGGCGGGTCAGCCACACCGTCCCCGGTTCGGCCACGACGAACAAATCGATGTCGCTGTCCGGCCGCGTATGCCGCCAGGCCAGCGTGTTCACCGCCGCCGCGGCGCGCACCGTGGGCACGCGCGCCAAAAACCGGGTGGCGCGGCGCAGGCGCCGGTACTTGCGCATGGCGTCCGCCGCGCGCGTGTGCCGGTCCGAAACGGCCGCGTCCATATCCGTCCCTTTCACGCTGAAATACCCGTCCCGTTCCTCCACCCGTTCCCGCAGCCACGCGCTTTCCCCCAACACCCGGCGCACGTCGACCAAGGTCGCCTCCCCCGCTGGGCGCCACAGCCACTTCCACACGTCAAACGCCGTCGCCACGCGGCCCTGGGCGGCGAACCAGCACAGGGTATGCAAAACGGACCGTTCTGCGTCGCTGGGCGGGGCGGAGGCGGAGGTGGGCACCATACGGCCCCATCATAACGCAAAACCCGCGGATATCCGCGGGTCTTATCCCCTACTTATTCACAGGGACGTCCTCAATGACTTTTACCTCGGCTTGGGCCGGCAGCGGGTGCTTGCGGAACACCAGGAACTGCTGCAGCACGGAAATCACGCTGACAGCCACCCAATACAGGGTGAGCCCGGCGGGCAGCGAGATGCCGATCGCCACCGTCATGACGGGCATGAAGTACAGCATCGACTTGTTCATGGCGGCCATCATGTCCTCGTCCTTGGCGCCCGGCTTGTTGCGCACGGCCGGCGGCGGGCGCTTCACCATGAGCATCTTGGTCTGGACGAACTGGAACGCCCCGGCCAGCACGGCCAGCGGAATGCTGCGTTCTCCCAGGTCCACCAACCCCAGGAACATCTCGTTCACCGCGCCCGGGTTCGACACGAAGGGATAGAGCATGGACAGGCCGTCCTCGCGCAGCCCCGCCATGAACACGCGGTACAGGGCGATGAGCACCGGCAGCTGGATGAGCAGCGGCAGGCAGGAGGAAAGCGGATTGACCTTCTCCTTGGAGTACAGCTCCATCATCGCCTTCGCCAGGGCTTCTTTGTCGTCCTTGTGTTGTTCCTTGATGGCGTCCAGCTTGGGCTGGAGCTGCTGCATGGCCCGCTGGGACTTCAGCGAGGAATTGGTGAGCGGCCACAGGACGAGCTTGATCACCACGGTCAGCGCGATGATCGCGAACCCAAGGTCCGCGCCGGGCAGGACGTTGTACAGGCCGATGAGCAAGTTGTACATCGGCTGCTCGAGCAGGGTTTGGAACAATCCCATAGGACGTTAGGCCTGCGGTTCTTCCGCGGCGGGCGTTTCGGGCGCGGCTTCGGCTGCCGGGGTTTCCGGAGCGGGTTCCGTGGATTCGGGAGCGGGCGCTTCCGTGGCTTCTGGCGCGGATTCGACCGGCGTTTCCACGGCTTCCGCCGTTTCTTCCGCCGTTTGCCCTTCTCCTTCTGCCGCAGGCGCAGCCGCTTTCTTTTCGCCGCGTTCGGCGATGTTGAGCTTCCAGCCGGCCAGCTTGCCCGCCAGGCGGACGTTCTGCCCGCCCTTGCCGATGGCGAGCGAGAGCTGGTCTTCCGCCACGTGCACCGTGGCGATTTTCTCGGCTTCGTCCAACTCCACGCGCTCAACCTTGGCCGGGGACAGCGCCTTGGCGATGAACCGCGCCGGGTCGGCGTCCCATTCGATGATGTCGACCTTCTCCCCGCCCAATTCGGCGATGACGGTCTGGATGCGGGTGCCGCGCTGGCCGATGCACGCGCCGATCGGGTCTACGTCCGGGTCGTTGGTGTGTACGGCGACCTTGGAACGCGCGCCGGCCTCGCGGGCGATGGCCTTGATCTCGACGATCTTTTCGGCCACCTCGGGGATTTCCGTCTCGAACAGTCCGCGCACGATGTCTTCGCTGGCGCGCGAGAGCAGGATTTCCGGCCCGCGCGTGGTGAGCGATACCTGGCGCACCAGCACCTTGATGCGGGCGCCGGGGACGTAGCGTTCCGTGGGGATTTGGTCTTCCGCGCGGATGATGCCCGTGGCGCGGCCCACGTCCACCAGCACGATGCGGCCTTCGCGGCGCTGCACGGTGCCGTTGAGCATCTGGCCTTCGTGCTGCTTGAACTCGTTGAAGACGATTTCGCGTTCCGCCTCGCGCAGCTTCTGCGTGATGACCTGCTTGGCGGTCATGGCGGCCATGCGGCCGAATTCGCCCGGCTGCGGCAGTTCCGTGCGGACGATCTCGCCGACTTCGACGTCCGGCTTGATGGCGCGGGCCTCGGACAACATCATGTCCGTCTTCGGGTTGAAGCGCGGGCCTTCTTCCTCTTCCATGGTGACGGCCGGGAGCGGTTCGCCCTTGGCGCGGGCTTCTTCTACCTGCGTGGCCAACGCGGCGGCCTTGGCGGTGCGTTCTTCCTCCATGCGGGCCAGTTCTTCCAAATCAACGTCTTCCACCACCGTCTTTACGTCGAAGACGCGCGAGGCGTTGGTGGCCGGATCGTATTCGGCCTCGACGTTTTGGTTCTTGTCGCCGTAGTCCTTGCGGTACGCGGCGGCCATGGCGGCCTGGATGGCGTCCAACACGGCTTCGTAGGCGAGGCCTTTTTCCTCGCAGATTTGGCGGATGGCCTGTTCGATGGGAGAAGACATAAAAGGGTGTTCTAACAATGAAACCTGCCGCTCACGCGCCAGGTCTAACGTAAAAAAGAATATCAGCAGGCGGCGGGGCTGTCAATCGCTGGAAAATGCGTGATGCGTTCGCCACCGCCCGCACCGTGCAGGATGGCGACGACGTCGAGACGCCACGGGCCGTGCCACCCGCGCATGGCGGCATACGCCCGCGCCGCGGCAACCATGTGGCGGAATTTCACGGGCGTGATGGCGGCCTGCGGCGGGCCGAACCGCGCCGTCCGCCGCGCCTTCACTTCCACGAAGACAAGGCAGCCCGCGTCCAGACACACGAGGTCGATCTCCCCGAACGGCGTGCGTTGCTGCCGCGCGAGCACGCGCCATCCCTTCCCTTCCAAAAACCGCACCGCCCGCTCTTCGCCTTGCGTGCCGAATATCCGTCGTTCATGGGGCATATGTAGCTATTCAGGTGAATGGCTCGATTGACAGACGTCCATTTTCACGCTATGGTGCATGCACAAATTGCCATCCGGCACCCGAGGACTCCGCAAGGGGTCCGTTTTCATTACCGCAAAATCCTTCGACATACAAAAACTCCCGCCGGGGGAACCGGGGGAGGTTTGTTATGGCGTCATTCAACCACGAAACGGCGTGTTCGTCAACCGCCTTCGCAACGCCAAACCGCTAGGCGCGGGCGTTCGGCAGGTACTTGCTCCGCGTATCCGCCTGGGCGGCGCGGGAGCGGCGGTTGGGCACGTCCACGCGGACGAACCGGACGAAGCGGGCGGCCAAAACGGCGACACCGACCAGCCACAGGAGCATCCAGAACCGGGCGCCGAAGAAGCGGATGCGTTCGAAGTGAAGGAAGAACAGCGTGGCGCCGGTCAACCCCGCCACGAGCAGGACGTTGGACAGGCGGCGCCAGATCACGCGCGTGATCTTGTCGGCCAGGCGGCGGCGCGCCAGGCGCAGGACGACGGCGGCAACCACCAGCAGGCCAAAGAAGGCGAAGACGGCCAGGGACACGGCGTCCGACGGGGGCTGGGGACCCAGGTCGAACCAGAATCCGGGCCGCAGCAACGAAAGGATGTCGAGGGACATAGCGGCGGAGATTGTACGGCCAGGAGGCCCGAATTGTCAATCCGACACCGCTGAAAGACGAGCAAAAACGGGCGCCCGCCGCACGCACGTCAGGACGCCGGCGGCTGGCGGAACACGAAGCCGGCGAAGAACCCAATCGTGTCGGAAATGATGTTCGTGGCGATCAGGATGCCGATGAACGCCACGCCGGCGCCCAGCAGCTTCAAGAACGTCCGCGTGCCGCCGGAACCGAGCTTCTGTTCCGCCCAGTCAATCTGTCCAACCCACGTTTGGAATTTGTCCGTCTTCCATACCATCAAAAACCCCACAACCACGATAGCCAAGCCGAGCAGAACGCGCAGGAAAATCGACATACAGCAGGAAGTGTACCATGTCTTGCCGCGCGGCCGCGGAACCGCTAGCATGGCCTGTACCCGTCCGGGCGCTTAGCTCAGCTGGTTAGAGCGTCTCGTTTACACCGAGAAGGTCGGGGGTTCGATCCCCTCAGCGCCCACCAGAAAACCCCCGAACGGGGGTTTTCCTCATGACCATATCTTCAACCGCCGCTTTTCCCTATGTCCCACCCGCAGAATCCGAAACACGTCGCCATCATCCCGGATGGCAACCGGCGCTGGGCGCGGGAGCGCGGGCTGGCCGCGTGGAACGGGCACGAACAGGGCGCCCGGCAATGGCAGTCCATCCTGCGCGCGGCGCTGGGCGAAGGCATCACGCACGTGACGGCCTGGATGTGTTCCATGGACAATCTCGCCAAGCGGCCGCGGGAGGAAGTCGCCGTCCTGTACCGCGTCTTCGCGTCCCTGTTCGACGAACTGGCCGCGCTGCCGGAACTCGACACTCACCGCATCCGCGTGCGGGTGCTGGGCGACTGGGCGGCCCTGCAGCCGTCTTCCCTGACGGACCGCATCCGCGCGTTGGAAGAACGCACCCGCGCCCACGACGGTTTTTTCCTCACCTTGCTCAACGC
The DNA here is from genome assembly GCA_964499955.1 of uncultured Gammaproteobacteria bacterium. Taxonomy (GTDB): domain Bacteria; phylum Patescibacteriota; class Patescibacteriia; order UBA9934; family GWF2-40-263; genus JAJYIV01. Next base: position 15,365 of record CAZCMI010000017.1, on the reverse strand, counting down.
CTACGACGGCGTGTCCGACATGACCCAGGCGGTGCGGGCGGTGGCCGAACGCAAGGCAGCGGATCCCGCGCTGGACATTACGCCCGCCACGGTGAAGGACGCCCTGTGCACGCGCGACCTCCCGCCGGCGGACCTGGTGATCCGCACGGGCGGGGAGCCGCATTGGAGCGCCGGGTTCCTGATGTGGGATGCCGCCAACGCGCAGCTGCATTTTTCGGAAAAACTCTGGCCGGATTTCGGCGCCGATGATTTCCGCACCGCCGTGGCGGACTACCGCTCCCGCGGCCGGCGGCATGGGAAATAAGGGGCGCATCTTGTCGAACGAAGCGACTTGAGATACGATCCTCCCGCAATCCATCCGCGCGGACGTGGCGGAATTGGTATACGCACCAGCTTGAGGGGCTGGCGCCCGCAAGGGCTTGAGGGTTCGAGTCCCTCCGTCCGCACCAAAAACACCCGGTTCATCCGGGTGTTTTTGTATGCCGCTTTCCCACCGCCCTCATTCCGCCGCCACGGCGCCCGGGGCGAACAGGCGGCCGCGGCCCGTCACCACGCGGATGGCGCCGGTTTCCACGGACACGTCGAAGCGCTTGCCGCGCAGCTCTTCCCCGTCGGCGAAGCCGGACATGGGTTCCTCGTCCTGGACGGCGAAGGCGGGGGCGGGCAGGACCGTGGTCGTGACGCGCGCGCGGCGCAGGAAGCCGCCCGGTACTTTCACGCGCAGCAGGGCTTCCAACAGACCGTCCGTCGGGTCGGCCGAGGCGCGGCCCGGCACCCCTTCGGACCCCGGCCCGAGGTTGAGGATTTCCAGCGCGCCGGTTTTCAGCGGCGACACGCGGCAGGACCCGGCGAAGTGCACGCTGCCCTTGAACGACGGGATGGAAAACCCCAGCAGGAACCGACGGCCGTTCACCGTCCCCAAGTCCACCGTTTCCACGATGCGGGCGGAGAGCACGTCGCAGGCGGCCAACCCCGGCGGCATGCCGAACAACTTGGCCAGGATGTCCGGCGTCCCCAGCGGGATCATTGCGAGCGTGGCGCCGCCTTCGGAGACGACGTCCAGGATCTTGCGCACCGTGCGGTCGTTGCCCACCGCCACCACGGTGGTGGCGCCGCGGCGGATTTCGTCGCGGATCATTTCTTCCGGGTCCCGAAAGAGCGCCAGGCGGGCGATTTTGCCGGCGATGCCAAGGTCGGTCAGGCGGTTCTCGATCTGCAGAATGTCCTTTTCGAACCGCTTGTCCTGGATAAATTCGTCGTAGATATAGAGATACACAGGGACGCGCGAACATGCCGCGGGACGTTTCCCTCCCCGGCTCAGGCGCTAGGCTTCCGGTTCTTCTTCTCCCGCGTCCATGGGCACGCCCATGGAGATGCGGCCGTTCACCTGCGCGCCGGCGGCCACGGACAACACCCGTGCCGACACGTCGCCTTCCACCTGCGAGCTTTCCAACAACTCAAGCTTGTCTTCCACGCGCAGGTTGCCGCGCAACCGCCCGGCGATGACGGCGGACTGGGCCGACACGTCGGCCGAAATGGCGGCGGTCTCCCCCACGCGCAAGTGCGCGGCGGTCCGCACCGTCCCTACCATCTCCCCGTCGATGACGACGTCGCCCTGGCTGACGAAGTCCCCTTCCATTTTTACTCCCTGCGCGATGACGGTCTCCTGGCCGTTTGCCATATGGGTGCTTTTTCGAGGCATAGATAAAGGAAAAACCCTCCGTTTGCGGAGAGTTTACCACAGCGGGCGATTACCCACTACATTTCCTTCACGGCGTCTATCCCCAGGAGGGCCAGGCCGTTTTCCAGGGTGCGGCCCGCGGCTTCGCACAGGGCGAGGCGCTGGGCGGCCACCGCGGCGTCCTCGGCGGCGAGCACGGGGGCTTCGGCGTAGAACTCGGCGAAGCGCTTGGCGATGTCGAACAAGTGCTGGGCCAAGGCACCCAGGCGCGTGTCCGTGGCGGCGGCACGCACGGCGTCGGGATAGGCGGCCAGGGCGGCGACCAACCGTTTTTCCGACGGCAGGGCGAGGCGCGAGGCGGAACGATCCCGCTTGCGGCGACGGGCCTTCTTCATAATGCCGTTCACGCGGGCCAGGGTGTACAGCAGGTACGGGCCGGTGAAGCCCTCGAACGACAGGGCTTCTTCCATGTCGAAGATGATCTTGCGGTCCGTGTCCTGCTTGAGCATGCCGAAGCGGATGGCGGCGAAGGCGATGGCACGGGCGGTTTTCTCCACGCGCGCAGGCTTCCAGTCCGGGTGCCTGGCGGCCGTCTGCGTGCGCGCCTCTTCCACCATGGCGTCGCGGAAGAACTCGTAGCGGATGATGTTGCCCTTGCGGGAAGACATCGCTCCTTCCTTCAACGTCACGAAGTCATACGAGACATGCGCCAATTCCTCCGTGCGGCCCATCTTCCGCAGCGTGGCGAAGAGCTGGTTCATGGCCAGCGACTGGCGGGCGTCCACCACGTACAAGCTGCGCTTGGGGTGGAATTCGTCCCGCTTGCGCAAGGCGAGCGCCAAGTCCTTGGCGTTGTACAACAAGGTGCCGTCAGATTTCACCAGCAGGTTCACGCCGAGCTTTTCGGCTTCCAAATCAACGATCCACGCGCTGTTGCTGTGCCGGGCGATCCCCTTTTTGATGAGGTCTTCCACCACGGCCTTGGCGGCATCGATCAGGTCGCTTTCGTAATAGAACGCGCGCAGCGGGAGCTTCAGCTCGCGGAACACGCCGCGCATGTAGGCGAGGGACCACTGGCGGGTTTTGCGCCACAGCGACAGGTACGCTCCGCGGCGGTCTTCCAAGTCGCGGTGGATGGCGGAAATTTCTTCCTTGACGGCCGGGTTTTCCTTCGCGACCGCGGTGGCTTCCGCGTACATGCGGCCCATGAACGTCACGGGGTCTTCCCCTTCCGGCGGCAGCGCGCCTTGGTGGAGGTTCTTCACGCCCCACAGGCAGATGGCCACGTGCGCGCCCAGGTCGTTGATGTACGAAACGGGAACGACGTCGTAGCCGGCGGCTTCCAAGGAATTCACCAAACTTTGACCCACGAAGAAATTGCGCAGGTGGCCGATGTGGACGTCCTTGTGCGTGTTGGGGTTGGCGTACTCGACCATGACGCGCTTGCCCGCGCCGGTTTCGGAGCGGCCGTAGGCGTCGCCCAGTTCGTCGATTTGCGCGAGTACGGCTTGGCCGAGTGCCGCCGTGTCGAAGGTGAAATTCACGTACGGCCCTTGGGCCACGGCCGATTTCACATAGCCCTTAGGGCCGATTTTGGCGGCGATTTCCGCGGCGATTTCCACCGGGGAGCGTTTGAGCGCCTTGGCCAGGGCGAAGCATGGGAACGCCACGTCGCCCATCTCCGGGTTGGGCGGAACGGCCAAATCGGCGGCTGCGGGGGAAAACCCCTTGCCCAAGGCGCGCTTCAATTCCTTCAAGACCTGTTGTTTGGCTTCTTGTAATGCGTACATATTAAACGACGCGCACGAAATGCCGCTTGCCCTTTTGGATCACCGCGCCAGGGGCGGCTGTGGCGTCCACGTCGGAAATGACGGCGCCGTCCACCTTCACCCCGCCCTGCTCGATTTGGCGGCGGGCTTCGCCCTTGGACGCACACAACCCACCGGCAACCAGTGCGTCGATTACTTTCATCGGACCGTCGGCCTTCACTTCGGGCATCTCCGTTGGGATTTCCTTTTCGCGGAACATCTTCACGAAGGCCTCGGCGGCGGCGTCCGCGGCCTCGCGCCCGTGGAACTGCGCCGTGATTTCGCGCGCCAGGCGGTCCTTGGCGTCGCGGGGGTTCAGGGTTTCCTTGCTCAACCCGCGGCTGATGTCGCGAACGTCTTCCTCCGGGAGTTCCGTCAGCAACTCGAACCCGCTGACGATCATGCCGTCGGTCCAGCTCATGACCTTGCCGTACATCTCCTCCGGGCCGTCGTCGAGCTTCGCCATGTTCCCTTCGCTCTTGCCCATTTTCTTGCCGGTGGCGTCCGTCAGCAGCTTCACCGTCACCACCCATTTTTCCTTGCCCTTCACGGCCTTCATCAAGTCGCGGCCGGCCAGCATGTTGAAGGTCTGGTCGTTGCCGCCGAGTTCGCCGTCGGTGTCCAAGGCGACGGAATCATAGCCCTGCATGAGCGGGTATAGGAATTCGTGCAGGTGGATGGGCTTGCCTTCCTCCAGGCGCTTCTCGAACATGTCGCGTTCCAGCATCTGCTGCACGGTGAAATACGCGGACACCTCCACGACGTCGGCGAAGGACATCGCGCCGAGCCACTCGCTGTTGTGGCGGATTTCCACCGGGTTTTCGCCGTCGAATTGCAAGATCTTCGCCGCTTGGCGCCGGTATTCCTTGGCGTTTGCCAGGACCTCCTCGCGCGTCAGGCGCACGCGCGTGGCGCTCTTGTCCGTCGGGTCGCCGATCATGCCGGTGAAGTCGCCGATGAGCATCACGACCTTGTGGCCGAGATTTTGGAAGGCGCGCAGCTTCCGCAGGTTGATGGCGTGGCCGAGGTGCAGCGCGGGACCGGTCGGGTCGATGCCCCAATAGATCGTCAGGCGCTTGCCTTCCGCGAGGCGGGCGCGCAGGAAATCGCGGGACGGAAAAACGTGTTCCACGCCGCGGACGAGGAAGGATTCAATGGCCGCGGGATCAGTGATAACGGAGGGCATAATGGGCCAAGCGTAGCGGAAACGCGGGGAAATCGCAACGGGCCGCGGGGGCGCCCTGCAGACAACGCGGCAACCGAAAACACCCCGCGGGGGCGGGGCGTTTTTCGTCAGGCGAGCGCGGCGAGCTGCTTTTCGATCTCGGCGGCCTTGGCTTCGGCTTCGGCTTTCTTGGCGCGCATGGCGTCGATCACCTTGGCAGGAGCCTTGGCGGTGAATTCGGCGTTGGCGAGTTTGGCCTCGTTGGAAGCGACGTACGCGTTCGTTTCTTCCAATTCTTTGGTGAGGCGGGCACGTTCCTTTTCCGGATCCACGCTCGGCAGATACAGGACGACGTTTGCCGTCGCAACGCTGGTTTTGTCCGTCGCGTCCGCATCGCGCACGCGGGCGAGCGCGCGGATGATCTCCCCCTGCTCTTGATACAACGCCGTGTTCAAGACTTCGACACCGAGGGCGGCGGTGGGCGGCACCTTGTTTGAGGCGCGCAGGTTGCGGATGTCGACGATGACCTCCTGCAGCTTGGTGAATGCCGCTTCGGCTTGTTCGTCCGTCTGCCCTTCCGCCGCAGCGGGCCATTCGGCCGTCATCAGGAATCCGCCGGCGCCGAATTGTTTCCAAATTTCTTCGGTCACGAACGGCATGAACGGATGCCACAGCGTGAGCAGCCGCGACAACACGTACAGCAGGTTCTTGTCCGTGGACGCGGCGAGTGCCTGATCCTGCTTCTGGATCTTGGCAATCTCCAAATACCAGTCGGCGAAGTCGCCCCAGGTGAAGTCGCGCAAGGTTTCGCCGGCGGCCGAATACGCGAATTGTTCAAGGTGCCGGGTCGCCTGCTCTTCCACGCGGGCAAAGCGCGACAGGATCCATGTGTCCGCGAGCGTCTTCGGCTCCGGCGCGGCGGGAGCTTCCACGGCGTCCACGCTCGTCAGCACGAACCGGCTGATGTTCCACAACTTGTTGGTGAAGTTGCGGAAGCCGGCGATTTTTTCCTCGGACAGCTTCACGTCGTTGCCGGGCGAGGAACCGAGCACCAGCGCCAGGCGCGTGGCGTCCGCGCCGTACTTCGCGATCATGTCCACCGGGTCGATGATGTTGCCGAGCGACTTGGACATTTTGCGGCCCTGCTCGTCGCGCACCAGGCCGTGCAGGTATACCGTGCGGAACGGCACTTCGCCGATGGCGTACGTCGTCATCAAGATCATGCGGGCCACCCAGAAGAACAAGATGTCGTAGCCCGTTTCCAGCACGGACGTGGGATGGAAGGTCTGGAAATCGCGGCTGGCCGCGGCCCAGGTGCGCAGGTCGTCCGTCGCTTTGGCCGGATCCAACAGCGTGGAAAACGTCCACAGGCCGGAGGAAAACCAGGTGTCGAGGGTGTCGGGATCTTGCTCCCAACCCTCGCCCAGCGGTGCGCTTCCGACGGCGATCGACTCACCCTTGTACCACACCGGCACGCGGTGGCCGAACCAAATCTGGCGGCTGATGTTCCAGTCGCGCAGGTTGTCGATCCAGTGGAAATACGTCTTGTCGAAACGCTCGGGCAGGATCTTCACCTCCCCCTCGCGCACCACGTGCTGCATAAGCTGCTTCAACGTCACCTCCTGGCCGTCCTCCAGCCCCTTGATGGGCGCATGCGCGGATTGCTTGAAGGCGAACGGGCGGTTCACGCCGATGAACCATTGCACTTTGGGCAACGGTTCGACGGTGCCGCCGGAGCGCTCGGCGGTGGAAAGCGCTTGGGCGACGTCTTCCTCTTGTTGGAGCAGACCTTGGGCGCGCAGCCACTCAATGACGGCCGCGCGGGCTTCGACGGTCGTCTTCCCCGCGAGGATGCCTGCGTCCGCGGTCATGCGGCCGTCTTCCCCGATGACTTGTTTCATCGGCAAGCCGTGGCGCTCCGCAATCTCCGCGTCCACGACGGAATGCGCCGGCGTCACGCCAAGCGCCCCCGTGCCGAAGTCCATGTCCACCGATTCGTCCGCGACGACCTTGATCGCCAGCTTCACGCCGCAGAACTCGGCTTCGAACGTCTTGCCGACGTACGCGGCATACCGCGGGTCGTCCGGATGCACGGCCACGGCCGTATCGCCCACCTTCGTTTCCGGCCGGGTGGTGGAAATGGCGATCGGGAAGTTCCTGTCGTACATGAACGTCACCAACTTCGCGGTGGTTTCCTTGTGGACAATCTCGTCGTCGGCGATCACGGTTTGGCCCACCGGGTCCCAATTCACCACGCGGTGGCCGCGGTAAATCAGGCCGTCGTCGTACATCTGCTTGAAGACGGCGTTCACGGCGCGGTTGCGCACGGCGTCCAGCGTGTACGCCTCGCGGCTCCAGTCGATGGACGCGCCCATCTTGCGCACCTGGCCGACGATCGTGTTATGCGACGCGGCGGCGAAGGCGTCCACTTCCTTCAAGAACGCCTCACGGCCCAGCGTATGGCGCGGGTCCGCGACGCCCTTCTTCACCAGTTCCTTTTCCACCTTGGTCTGCGTAGCGATGGCCGCGTGGTCGGTCCCCGGCAGCCACAGCGCCTTTTTGCCGCGCAGGCGGGCGAAGCGCACCATGGCGTCCTCGATCGCCAACATGGCGGCATGGCCCAGGTGAAGGGTGCCCGTCACGTTCGGCGGCGGCAGCACGATGGAAAACGCCTCCGCACGCTCGCCCGGCAGCTTGTCCGGATCGAACATCCCGCTTTGCTCCCAGGCGGCGTAAATGGCGTCTTCGTATTGCTGCGGCTCGTAGGCCTTGGGCATGTCTGGGCGGGGCATAGGAAAAGGAGAAGGGATGCAATGCAAGAAGATTAGGCGAAGCGGGGCCGGTTGGCAACGAAGCGCCGCATGCTTGACGCTCCCGCGCGGGGCCGATACATTGCCCCATTCCCTTCCCCATGGCCCTCACTGGTTCCCAACAGATTTTGGAAGCGATCAAGCGGAGCGCGCGCCCGCTGATTTGCGTTTCCGCCGGGGCCGGGGCGGACGGGTACGCGGCGGCCCTGGGCCTCTCCCGCGTGCTGCGGAAGCTGGACCGCCGCGCGGACATCGTGGCGGCGGACGGCGCGGCGCCCGGCACCCTTTCCTTTTTGGACGGGCACGGAGCGGTGAAGACGGCCGTGGACCACCTGCGCCGCTTCGTCATCGAATTGGACCTGTCCGCGGCGAAGGTGAAGGAACTGTCGTACGAAACCAAGGATGGCAAGCTGCTCATCCACGTGACGCCCGCCTCGGGCTCCTTCGACCCGAAGGACTTGAAGGTGTCCGACACCGGCTTCCGCTACGACCTGCTCGTGTGCGTGGGGGCGGCGGACTTCGAGGCCTGCGGCGAGCTGTTCCGCGCGCACCCCGACTTCTTCTATGCCACCCCGGTCATCAACGTCGACCACCGTCCGGAGAACGAGCATTTCGGCCAGTTCAACGTGGTGGACGTCACGGCTTCGGCCTGCGGCGAAGTGTGCCACGACCTGGTGGAATCCCTGGATCCGTCGTTGATGGACGAGGAAACGGCCACGGCGTTTTTGACCGGCATGATCGCCAAGACCAAGAGTTTCACCCGCCCGAACGTCACGCCCAAGACCCTGCAGACGGCGGGCAAGCTGGTGGCGCACGGGGCGCGGCGCGAGGAAGCGGTCCGGCGCCTGTACCGCACCCGTTCGGTGCAGACGCTGCGCCTGTGGGGCCGGGCGCTCGCACGGCTCAAGCAGGACGCGGACGCCCCGCTGGTGTGGTCCGCGCTGTCGCGGCAGGATTTCCTCCACGCCGGGGCCGAGGACGCCGACGTGGAAGACGTCATCGACGAACTGATCACCTCCTCGCCCGACGCCAAGGTCACGGCGCTGGTATATGAGACGGCCGACCGTTCGGTACGCGCCCTGGTGCAGGCCGAGCACCCCTTCGACGCCCTGGCGCTGTGCGGCCCCTTGGGGGCCACCGGCACGCGCGAGCATGCCCGCCTGCGCTTCCCCGACCGCGACGCCGTGCAGGCCGAACGCCTGCTGCTCGAACGGCTGCGCGCGCAGATGAAAAACCGGCCCGCATGAGGCCGGTTTTCGCTTGCCGCGTTCCCACCGCATTCTCGCGCTAATGCGTTTCCACCAAGGTGGTGGCCCACAGCAGGCCCACGCCAAGGAACAGGAACACCACCTGCATCAGCCGCACGCGCACGGAGGCTTCTTCCTTGATTTCGGCCAGCAAGTTGGTGCAGGCCATGTACAGGAAGACGCCGGCGGCGAACGGAATGGTGTATTGCGTCAGGCCGGTGACCACGTCCGCCGCGAGGAACGTCACCACGATGCCGACCAGCACGAGCAGGGCGACCAGGCCGTTCCACACCAGGGCGCGGGAGGGCTTGAAGCCCGAGTGAACCAGGATGCCGAAGTCGCCGACCTCTTGCGGGATTTCGTGCATGGCCGTGGCGAAGGCGGCAGCGAAGCCCAGCGCCGGGTCCACCAGGAACGCCGAGGCGATGACCACGCCGTCGGTGAGGTTGTGGATGGCGTCGCCCACCAGGTTGAGCGGGCCGATGGGCTTGGGGCGGCGATGCTCGGTTGCATGGGCATGCGCGTGGGCGTCCGCCGGGTGCGCGATGTTGTGCAGGCAGCGCCCGCCGTGGCAGTGGTACACCCACAGCACCGAATCGATCAGGAAGAACAACAGCAAGCCGGCCAGGGCCAGGGGGAAGGTGGGGCCGCCCTCTTCGATGGATTCCGGCAGCAGGTGGAAGAACGTGGCGCCCAAAAGCGACCCGGCGGCGAAGGCCACGATCACGGACAGCCAGCGCGCCAAACGGCGGCGGGCGACGGCCAAACTACCGAAGCCGATGAAGGCGATCAGGACGATGGCCAGGCCGCTCAAGAGGGCGAGAACGAACGGTTGGGAGAAAAACGAAGACATATCGGGCGCAGGATAACACAGGATCCCCGGATGGAAAACGGATTGACATGCCCCGCCGGTTCGCGTACACTGCCCCCACGTTCCGGCCGGTTCCGCACGCCGCGCGGCGCACGGGAAGGCCGCAAAAATGAGGGGCGGTTAGCTCAGTTGGTTAGAGCGTCACATTGACATTGTGAAGGCCACAAGTTCGAATCTTGTACCGCCCACCAGAAAACCACCATCAACCGATGGTGGTTTTTTGCCGCGTCGATCAGGACAGGAACGTAGTTTCGAAATGGTCGGGCGGCGGGGCGACGGGAGCGGAGGCATCTTCGTCTCCCAAGCGCGGGATGGGACGGCGGCACAGCAGCAGCAGGAAGAATCCGCCCACCAGCACGGCACCAAGCCCCAAGGTGAACCCACCCATGATCCCCACGAACCCGCAGCCGAAAATAGCGGAAACCGCCTGCGCCTTGTTCTCCACCTGGTCCACGCAGGCAACCACGGCTTCTTCCGAAAACCGCACGCCCCCGTAGGCGGCGCCCACGCCCGTCACCAAGGCCAGCAAGGTCAGCAGGCAGCTGAACCGCACTTTGCGCAGACGGCCGAACCGCAAAACGGCCAATAAAGCGAGCGCCACGCCGCCCACCACCCAGTACACTAAAAACCACACCAAGGCGAGCAGGCCGGTCAGCAGAAGGAAATCCGTGCCCATAACACCCGCATGATACGGGGAAAAAATTTCCTTGACAATGTGCCGAAAATAAGCGGAAAATGAGCGACCGCGGGTCCGTAGCTCAGCCGGTTAGAGCGCCGAGCTTATACCTCGGTGGTCGATGGTTCGAATCCATCCGGACCCACCAAAACATCTCGCCTAAAATTCGCCCTATGCCCTTCCTGTTCATCGGCATTTTCCTCGTCGTCGTCGGCTCCATCCTGAAGGGCGTGGCGCGCAAGGACAAAGACAAGGAAGGCGCGTTCGGCGCATCGCAACTCGTCTTCGCCGGCATCGCCTTCATCGTGCTCTTCGGCCTGTTGTACCGCAGCACTATTCTCTTCTTCTCCGCATGACCTCCTTCCACGTTTCCCCCGAAGACGCCGGCACGCGCCTGGACCTGCTCCTGAGCGCGCGCCTCGGCGTGTCCCGCGCCGCCGTCCAAACCATGATGAAGAACGGCCTGGTGACCCGCAATGGCGCTCCGGCCATCGCCCACAAGACCGTGCATGCGGACGACGAAATCGCCTACGACCTTCCGGCCGCCGAAACGCCCGCGGCTCCCGTCGAATCGCCTGAGCTGGACATCATTTTCGAAGACGACGAACTGCTGGTGGTGAACAAGCCGGCCGGATTACTGGTCCATCCCAACACGGAAGACGAAGCGCGCGCCCGGCCCACGCTCACGGCCACGGCCGTCAAACACGCGCCGGGAATGGCCCGCGTGGGGGAAAACGCCCTGCGCCCGGGCGTCATGCACCGCTTGGACAAAGACGTCTCCGGCGTCATGGTCCTCGCCAAAACGCAGGAAACGTACGACGATCTGAAGCGCCAATTCGCCGAACGCGAGGCGGACAAGCACTATGTCGCCCTGGCCTACGGCAAAATGTCGAAGGACCACGACGTCATTTCGCTGCCCATCGCCCGTTCCAAGGCCCGCGGCCGCATGGTCGCCCGCCCCGCCTCGCAGGAGGGGAAGGAAGCCATCACGGAATACACGGTGCTGGAACGCCTCAAGACGGCCACCCTGCTGGACGTGAAAACGCACACGGGCCGCACGCATCAAATCCGCACGCATTTCTTCGCCATCAACCATCCGTTGGTGGGCGACGCCCTCTACCGCAAGGCGCACATGCGCCACATCCGCCCCATCGATTTGGGCCGCGTGTTCCTGCACGCTTCCTCCCTCACCGTCGCGCGGCGGGACGGCACGCGCCAAACGTTCACCGCGCCGCTGCCCAAGGAATTGGAAGATCTCCTCGCATCCCTTCCCCGCCTCTAGCCACCTATGATCATCACCATCGCCGGAACGCCCGGAGCCGGAAAGACGACCATCGCGCGCCTGTTGTCCCAACGCCTGGGCATCCCCTGGTATTCCGTAGGCGACCTGCGCGGCAAGATGGCGCAGGAACGCGGCATGACCATCGACCAGCTCAACGCCCTGGGCGAACGGGAGGCCTTCACGGACACCGAGGTGGACGAATACCAGCGGCAGCTCGGGACGTCCGGCCAGAGTTTCATCATGGAAGGACGGCTCTCCTGGCACTTCATCCCGCATTCGTTCAAGGTGTTCCTCACCGCCGACCCGGCCATCGCCGGGCGCCGCCTGCACCAGGCCCGGCTGAAGAACAACGAACGCTCCGACGAACCGCTGTACACCTCCCCGGAGGACGCCGCCCACTACGCCGCCGAACGCATCGCCTGCGACCAGCGGCGGTTCGAAAAATACTACGGCGTGGACTTCCTGAATCCGACCTGTTTCGACCTGGCCATCGACACGAGCAACCGGCTCACGGCCCAGGAAACGGTGGACGAGATCCTGGCGGCCCTGCCCCGGGCCGGCGGAACGAGCGGCGAGGCCACCCCTTGACCAACAGCCTCCGTTCCGCTACCCTTCCGGCACCGACCGTTTCGTATCGATGAACGCTGATTCGCCCGCTGGGGCGATGCGGTCCTCTTGAACGACGGCCATTCCTTATGGAAGACACCAACACCACCCCGGAGACCACTCCGGCCCCCGAAGAGAAGGCGGCCCCGGCCCCCGCGGCCAAACTCCTGGGCATGGACACCGTGAAGCCGGGCTTCACCGTCCGCGTCCACGAACGCATCAAGGACGTGAACGCCAAGGGCGAGGAACGCGAACGCGTGCAGATTTTCGAGGGGCTGGTCCTCTCGGTGCGCGGCAGCGGCCCGTCCCAAACCTTCACGGTGCGCAAGGTCTCGAACAGCTACGGCGTGGAGAAGATCTACCCGGTCAACTCCCCCGCCGTCAGCAAGATCGAATTCGTCCGTGCCGCCAAGGTGCGCCGTGCCAAGCTGACCTTCCTGACGGACCGCAAAAAGCGGTTCCGCCGTCAGCTGAAGGAAGTGAAGACCCCGGCCAAAAAGGCCTAGGCCAACGCAAAACCCCCGCTCATGCGAGCGGGGGTTTTGTTGTCTCTCGTCGTTTTGCGGTTGAGAAGGCGTGTCGATGGGTTGACCGGGAACCTGCCTAGAACAGGTTGGCGGCGTCGGCGGCGGACGTGATGGGCGCGCCCACCGCGTACGGCACGAACGCGCCTTCGCCGACCGTGCGCACGTGGCGCGGCCAGTCCCGGCCGAACAGGTCGGCGGCGACGGCTGGCGTGGCGATGTGCCGCACCGTGCCGTCGTTGGCCACGGCATAGACCTTGGGGTCGCCGTCGCGCTTCATCAGCACGGTGGAAACGAGGGTGGTCTGCTGGGCCGGGGTCGTGTGCAGACGGGCGGCGAAAATCTTGCCGTCCGTGCCGCGCCAGTAGACGCGGGCGTCGCTCGTTACAACCGGCGAGGTGCCGAACCCGACGTTGATCGTCTGGTTCCCCTGCGACAGATATACGTTGCCGTTGGCGTCCAAACCGGCCTTCACGCCGGCGGATGCGGTGCGGTCCGTAAACCAGATGTTCTGGCCGGCCGGGCTGAAGGTCACCGTACCGTCCTTGGCGAGCATGAACGCGTGGCCGACGGCCGTACCCAGCTTCTTCGCGTTGGAACCGTGGCTCTCATATACCTCCTGGTCGGCGTTCACCCAAACCATTGTGTCCCCGCGCAGCTTGATGGACGCGGCCGGGTCGCCGTACCAGTTCAAGGTTTCGCCGCGGCGCACGGGTTCTTCATCGATCCAAGAAACCATGGTGTGCCGGACAAACTGCTTGAAGAACTCGATGTGGTACGCCGTTTGAACGGCGCTGTGCACGGATTCGGCGTACGGCGTGGCTGCCAACAGGCGGCCGAACTGGATGTCGCCCGAGGCGTCCGTCCAGGTCCCGCGGATTTCGAACGCGCGGCCGGCCGTGTTCAAAATGTGGTTGCTGTCGAAAATCCACAGCTGCTTGGAGCGGTCCGGGAAGGTCATCTTCACCAGGGCCACGCCATTGACCGCGTCCAAGACGTCCAGGCGGCGGTCCTTGAAATTGGCGCTGCCCACCGCCGGGCGCACCGCGCGGGCCTCGGCGTCGTAGACGTACAAGGCGCGCTGGGTGAAGCTCTGGCGGGCGTTCGAGAAGCGGATGTCCGCCGTCACGAAATACGTCCCGCGGTTGTCCGCGTGCAGGGACACGTTGGACGCGCCCGGCATGGTCACCTGGGAAACGCGGGTGTGCACCTGGCCGGTGGACAAATCCCATTCGTAGAAGGCGAAGACGCCTTCGGACGAGGGCTTGGCGAACAGAAACCGGTCGCCGTTCTTGGCGTACAGGTTCGCGTCCAGGGCGGAGCGCGGCACGCCGTCCACAGCCACGCGGCCGCCGTCGCGCATCAACGAAACCGCCATCACGTCGCACGGGGCGAGGTGACAGGACGCCGAGGGTTCGGCGATCAGCACGGCGTCGCCCATCTTGATGGGATCCATGACGTCCGAACCGAACGCGAGGCGCTCCACGCGGTGCGTTTCATACGTCCACGCCTGGGTGGCCGACATACCGGACCAACCGGACGAATCGGCGAACGCCGGGGCGGCCAGCGGACTGGCGGCCATGGCGATGCCGGCGGCGGTGAGAAGGATTTCCTTGGTCATAAAAGGTGAAAAATGAGGCCTTCTTCAGCGCAAAACTGAAGGAAGGAGCATAGCAGTTTTTGGGCGGTTTGTCAATCGTCCGGCAACCAAAACAGGGCGTTTCCGCCCCGTTTTTCGCCTCGTTCCTTCGGTTACAGCACTTCCTTCAAATACCGGCCCGTGTGGGAGGCCTTCACCTTGGCCACGTCGCGGGGGGTGCCTTCGGCCACCACCGTGCCGCCGCGGGCGCCGCCGTCGGGTCCCATGTCGATCAGCCAGTCGGCGCTCTTGATGACGTCCAGGTTGTGCTCGATGGTTACCACCGTGTTGCCCTTGTCCACGAGCTGCTGGAGTACACCCAACAGGCGCTTGATGTCCTCGAAGTGCAGGCCCGTGGTGGGTTCATCCAGGATGTACAGCGTGCGACCGGTGGCCCGGCGCGACAGCTCGGTGGCGAGCTTCACGCGCTGCGCTTCCCCGCCGGAAAGCGTGGTGGCGCTCTGGCCCAGGCGCAGATAGCCCAGACCGACGTCGTGCAACACGTTCAGCTTGTCGAAGATGGCGGGCTGGTCGGCGAAGAAGCGGCGGGCTTCCTCGACCGTCATGTTGAGCACGTCGGCGATGGTCTTGCCCTTGTAGTGCACGTCCAGGACTTCCTGGGCGTAGCGGGTGCCGTGGCATTCGGGGCATTCCACGTACACGTCGGGGAGGAACTGCATTTCGATGCGGCGCATGCCTTCGCCCGCACAGGCCTCGCAGCGGCCGCCGCCCTTCACGTTGAAGCTGAACTTGCCGGCGTCGAAGTTCTTGAGCTTGGCCTCAGGCACCTGCGTGAACAGGTCGCGCACGGCGGTAAACACGCCGGTATAGGTGGCGGGGTTGGAACGCGGCGTGCGCCCGATGGGCGACTGGTCCACGGCCACGACCTTGTCGATGTGCTCCAGGCCCTTGAGGGCCTTGTGCGCGCCCGGGTATTCCTTGGCACGGTAGAAATGCTTGGACAACGCCTTGCCCAGGATGTCGAGGATCAGCGTGGACTTGCCGGAACCGGACACGCCCGTGATGGCCACGAAGGTGCCGAGCGGGACGTCCACG
>CAZCMI010000016.1:0-21333 GCA_964499955.1 uncultured Gammaproteobacteria bacterium | reverse complement strand
TCAGTTGGTAGAGCACGTCCTTGGTAAGGACGAGGTCACCGGTTCAATCCCGGTCAACGGCTCCACGGGTGGATACCGAAGCGGTCAAACGGGACAGACTGTAAATCTGTTGGCTTCTGCCTTCGAAGGTTCGAATCCTTCTCCACCCACCAGAAGACCGTCTAAAATGATCCAGGCACGCATCACCTGAACCATTTTAGGCGGTTTTCCATAGAACGTTCCCCATCCCGTTCTTTGCTCCTCCCTTGCCGGCGTAAGGCATTCGGCCTTGTCTCCGGCGGCGTTCGGAGAAAGAACAAGCAAGCTCGTTCTTTGCTCCTCACTTGCCGGCGTAGCTCAGCGGCAGAGCAACGGTTTTGTAAACCGTAGGTCGTCGGTTCGACCCCGACCGCCGGCTCCAGACCGAAAAAGGCCCCATTGACAGGGGAAATCCATTCCGCTATACTGCGCCCATTCGTTCCCCCGCATCCCCTGATTATGTCGCAAGACAACCTCATCAAATTCGAATGCACCGAGTGCAAGCAGGTCGGCTACCACAGCCATAAGAACAAGAAAACGCTCAAGGACCGCCTGGAGCTTTCCAAGTTCTGCAAGTGGTGCCGCGTCCACACGAACCACAAGGAAACGAAGTAAGAAAACGCCCCGTCGGGGGCGTTTTTGCATGCGGGCGCGGGAACGGGGCGGGGAGGGTTGACGCCCGCCACCGAGCAGGTATCCTGCCCCCAGCCCTTTCACCCCAACGCCCCAAGGAGGCGGTCATGGAAACGCGCATGGTAAGCGGCGCGGTTCAGAACCGCGCTCCAAGGTTGGTCGTCAAGGAAACGGGACAGACCTGTTACTTCGGCATCCCGTATCCAGAGATGCTCCGTCAGGGCGTGTGGCGGTTCGTCTCCGTCGGCGGAGCCGCCAAGCTCACCCGGGACGGACGTTTGTACCTGCAGGAGCGGTTTCCGGACATCCGCTTCCGCGCCGGCAGCATGGACGCCCGGTTCGAGATTCCGGAGACGCAGCTCGACCAGGTCTTCGCCGTCATCCTGGACAACGGCGTGCAGATGGCCGAAATGGACACGGCCCGGGAGATTTGGGAGGAGCTCTGCGGCAACGAGTTGCCCGAGCCGATCCTGGACGTGGCGGACGTGCGGCGCATGCATTCGACGTACGTGACGCCCATGTACCAGCCGCGCGTGGGCCTCGCCCGGTCCGTCAACCGTCCGGGCATGCTCATCCGCCGCCTGTTGCGCCTGCACGAGTTGTCGGTGCCGCAGGACGTGTTCCTGCGCCTCGTCCGTTCCCCGTACGTCCGGTTCTTCAGCCCGGACATGCTGCTGGGCGTGGACGACCCGGAAGCGAAGGCGGTGCCGGATCCGAAGGATCCCACCCGCACGATCGAGATCGGTACCAACCTGTTCGCGTTCTAGCCCTTGCCGTTTCGGCAGGGGCTTTTTATTTGCCGGCCGCGCGCAAACGAAAACCGCCCCGGGCCTTTGGGAAGGGCAGGGCGGTTCTTTACGTGCCGGCGGGTTGCCAGGCGTGCAAATTCGGCGGGACGTTGATGGCGCCGGCGGCGTGGGCGGCGTTGAGGGCGGCGCGCATGCAGAAATATTCCGGATAGAAATCGTGCGTGCCGGCCATCCATTGGCCGGGTTCCGCCGCGGCGCGCCGGGCGATTTCGTCCGCGGGCAGCCAGGCGAACCGTTCCACCTCGCCCGGTTGCGGGACGAGCGTTTCCGCCGGGGCGTCGTGCAACAGGACGAACTCGGCCACCCACAGCCGCGCCGGACTCAGGCGCGTGGTGCGCCAGCGCAGGAGCCGCGCCGGGTGCGCGCGAATGCCGGCTTCTTCCTCCACTTCTTTGCGGGCGTTCGATTCGTACGTCTCACCTTCGCCCACGTGGCCGCCGAGGTGCGTGCTCCAGGCCCCGGGATGCCGTTCTTTGCCGGGGGAGCGCTGGTGGCAGAGGACGTCGCCCCGGCCGTTCAACACGAAGACGTTGGTGGAACGGCACCAGGCGCGCCGGGCGAGAGCCTCGTGCCGGGGCAGGCAGCCCAGGCGGCGGTTCGTGCGTTCGCAGACAATCGGAAGCAATTCGCTCATATCGAGAGAAACCCCGCGGGTTTCCGGCGACCGCATACGAAAAAAGCGGCCGCCCGCATTCCGGTTCCGTCGTCACAAGGCGTGCGCTTCCCACCCGTTTCGTCCCGCGTCTGCCAAGGGCAGACGGGGTGTGTGCGGTGATGAAGAATCGTCTTGCGGCGACGCGGTTGGTCCGAATGCGTCACGGGGAAGCAGGAGCATAGCACGGATGCGGCCGCGGATCAACCGTTCCAAGAAAAAACCGCCCCGTGCAGGGCGGTTTTGCGTGGCGGCATTAGGCGCCGTTCGCGCGCTTCATGCCTTCCTCGATGACCTTCTTGGCGTCGTCCGCGCCGCCCCACGCGCCCACCTTCACCCACTTGCCGGGTTCCAGGTTCTTGTAGTTGGCGTAGAACTGCTCGAGCTGCTGGCGGAAGAGTTCCGGCAGGTCCTCGGGGCCGTTCACGTGCTCGAAGCGCGGGTCGAGCTTCTTGTGCGGCACGCAGATGAGCTTGGCGTCCTCGCCGCTTTCGTCCGTGGTGTGCAGCACGCCGATCGGCCGGGCGCGCACCACGGAGCCGGGCGCGATAGCGATGTCGGTGTAGACGAAGGCGTCCACCGGGTCGCCGTCGCCGCCGATCGTTTGGTTGATGAAGCCGTAATGCGCCGGGAAGAACATGGGCATGGGCGCGAACCGGTCCACGAAGAGCAGGCCGGTTTCCTTGTCCACTTCGTACTTCACATGGGGCGTGTGGCGCGGATTTTCCACGACGACGTAGATGTCGTTCGGGGCGTCCTTGCCGGCAGGGAGATGGGAGAGAGACATAGCGGGAAAATCGTAGCGCAGGAG
The DNA here is from genome assembly GCA_964499955.1 of uncultured Gammaproteobacteria bacterium. Taxonomy (GTDB): domain Bacteria; phylum Patescibacteriota; class Patescibacteriia; order UBA9934; family GWF2-40-263; genus JAJYIV01. Next base: position 18,410 of record CAZCMI010000016.1, on the reverse strand, counting down.
GGCGGGCGCGGCAAGAGGGGATGTGGCATAATAGGGACGTATGAATATCGATGTCTTGCGCGAAACGGCCCGCCTGATGGTCGTGAAGGGGAAGGGGATTCTCGCTGCGGACGCAAGCGCGGCCTCGGCCGCCAAACGGCTGGAGGCCATCGCGATGCCGTCCACGCCCGAAACCCGCCGCCAATACCGGGAGTTGTTCCTGGCCGCCGACGGGACGGAACCGTATCTTTCCGGCGTGATTTTATTCGAAGAAACCTTCCACCAACTGGCCGACGACGGCACGCCGTATCCGCAGCTGTTGGAGCGGCGGGGCATCCTGCCCGGCATCAAGGTGGACCAGGGCCTGGAACCGCTGCTTGGTTCGCCCAAGGAGACCGTTACGAAGGGCTTGGACGGGCTGGCGGGGCGCTTGGAGGCGTTCCGTGCCGGTGGCGCGCGCTTTGCCAAGTGGCGCACGGCCTTTCCCATCGCCGAGGGCCTGCCCACGGAGGCGTCCGTGCGGGAAAATACCAAGCGTTTGGCCGCCTATGCCGCGGCCTGCCAGGCGGCGGACATCGTGCCGATGGTGGAGCCGGAAGTGCTGATCGACGGCCCGCACGACCTGGCCCGCAGCGTAGACGTCACCTCCCGCGTTCTGCGAGCGACCTTCGCGGCCCTGGCAGACGCCGGAGTAGACCTCACCGCGACCATCCTCAAAACCAGTATGGCCGTGGCCGGCAGCGAAAGCCCCACGCCCTCCGGGCCGGAGGAAGTGGGGGAGGCCACCGCGCACATGCTGCGCGCCTGCTGCCCGCCCGAACTGGCCGGCATCGTCTTCCTTTCGGGCGGCCAAACGCCCGTGCAGGCCACCGAAAATTTGCAGGCCATCGCCCGCCGCGGCCCGCACCCATGGCCGGTCACGTTCTCCTTCGCCCGTGCCCTGCAGCAGCCGCCGTTGGACGCCTGGCTGGGCCGCCCCGAAAACGTCGCCAAGGCCCGCGCCGTCTTCCTGAAGCGCCTGCGGCTCAACGCCCTGGCCAGCGAAGGGAAATACGCGCCGGAGATGGAAACGCAAACGCCCGGGGCCTAAGGCCGCGGGCGTTCGTTTTGCTCCCACTCAATCGGCGGAATGAGATGGCTGAGCAGGTATTCGTTCGTCTTGCTGAAGTGCTTGCAGCCGAAGAACCGGTCGGCGGAAAACGGGGACGGGTGCGCGGCCGTCAGCACCAGGTGCTTGGCCGTGTTGATCAGTGCCCCCTTCTTTTGCGCGTACGCGCCCCACAGCAGGAACACCAGGTGCTCGCGCTTGTCCGACAGCGCCTTGATGGCGGCGTCCGTGAAGCGTTCCCAGCCGCGGTTTTGGTGCGACCCGGCCTTGCCCGCCTCCACGGTGAGCGTGGCGTTCAAGAGCATGACGCCCTGGTCCGCCCACCGTTGCAGGTTGCCCGTGGCGGGAATCGGCAGCCCCAGGTCCGCGTGGATTTCCTTGTAGATGTTCTGCAAGGACGGTGGAACGGGCACGCCGTCCGGCACGGAGAAACACAGTCCCATGGCCTGGCCCGCGCCGTGGTACGGATCCTGCCCGATGATGACGACTTTGACTTGGTCGAACGACGTGGAATCAAAGGCGTTGAAGATCTTCTTGGGCGGCGGATAGATCTTTTTCGTTTGGTATTCCTGGCGGATGAACGCGGCCAGTTCTTTGAAGTACGGCTGGTCGAATTCGTCTTTCAGCGCTTCCTGCCAGGAGGGATGGATACGGACGCTCATATACGGAAACGATATACGGCATGGTATACCGGCGGGTAGCATCCGTCACCATCCCTTCCCCCTAGAGGATCGGGACGCCCGGCGCGAGCGCAAAGCACAGGAGGGGGATCGCGAGACTCGCGAGGATGCCTCTTCGGAGGCGGCGTCGGGGAATGTCCATAGGGTGTGCCCGAATGAAAGGTTAAGACCGTTGCATTGGGCAGCGTACGGCGCGGAGGATGAAGACATGATAGGGAGAACATGACGGGGAAATGAAAATCGCATCCCCGGAGGAATGCGACGTTCGTGGTGGCCGTATCTATGCGCGGCCGCGCAGCCAGGCCAGCAGGGCGCGCAGGTCGTCGGTGGCCGCGGGAGCGAGCGGCGCGTCCGCGAGCAGGGCTTCTGCCGCATTGTAGTGCCGTTGCGTGGCTTCCCGGCAGGCCGCCTCCGCACCGCTGTCCCGGAACAAGGCCCGGGCCGCCGCCACGTCGGTAAACGCGGGATTGCCCAGCATGGCGGCAAGCGACGCCCGTTGCGCGTCCGTCCCATACTCCATGACGTGCTGGGTGAGCGGCGTTTTCTGCCCCTCGCGTATGTCGTTCAGCAACACGGCGCCCGGCTCGTCCCGGAAGACGTCGCGCAGGTCGTCTTGCATCTGGAAGCCGAGGCCCGCCTCCGTGCCGAACGCGCGAGACCAGTCCAGCGTTTCCGGCGGCGCGCCGGCGGCCGCCAGTCCGATCCGGAGCGGGGAAACGAACGAATACCCCGCCGTCTTCAGGCGCATTTTCTTCTCGATGCCGCGTGTGTCCACCCGTGCGCGCAGGGTGAAGTCCACGTCGAGCATCTGCCCGCCGATGACCGTGGCGGCCATGTCCGCGTATTCGCGCGCCACCCCCGCCGGGGCGGATGCCGCGAAGGCCGCGTGTACCGACCAGGCGAAATACAAATCGCCCAGCAGCACGGCCTGGCCTTCCGCCGCGTGCGCCGCTTTGGCCGGGTCCGCGCCCGCGTCCCGCAGACGGCGTTCCACGGCGCGGTGCAGGGCCGGCAGGCCGTGGCGCGTTTGGGCGCGGTCCATGACGTCGTCCTGCAGCAGGCAGAATAATTGGAAACATTCGAGCGCGTGGCCCAGCCGCCGGATCAACGCTTCGTCCGCGCCGCCCGCCCCCGCGTACGCGACCGCGCACAGGTACGGACGCGCGCGCTTGCCGCCGCGCGCCAACGCGACGGCGTCGTCCACGTATGCGGCGACGGCCGCGTCTTCCGTGTCCCGCTTCGTTTCGGCCGCCCGTTCTTGCAAGAATGCCGCGAAGGCCGGGTCGAACGTTTGTTGGAACGTAGATAAAGACATGTGATTCGGCTATGATGGGGGCGCATAAGCGTCCGCCGTATGAAAATTCTGTTGGCCGAAGACGACGACGTCCTCCGAGACGCCTTGGCCATGCGGTTGAAGGCGGTGTGCTTCAGCGTGGACGTAGCCGCCGACGGCGACCGCGCGTCGTGTCGCGCGCGGACCTGCTGGAACACGTATGGGACGCCGCCGACGTCTTCTCCAACACGATCGAATCGCACGTCCTCCGCCTGCGTCGCAAGGTCGAAGGTCCGCGCCGGACGAAACTCATCATGACCGTTTCGGGACGCGGGTACAAGATCCGCGACGACTAACCAATTCATCTTTCCTTCATTTTTTCATCGCGCGCCAGTTGAACGACGACGCACACGACTGGGAAGACGACCTGCGGCGCGGCCAGCTCACGGACGTGGCCTGCCGCCCGCGCGGAGGAAGCGCTGCATGCGTGCGAGCCGATGCTGCGGACCGACGGCCTGGCGGTTCTGCTGGGCAAAACCCGCGTCGCCGCCGAACGCACGCTGATCGAACGGGACCGCACGGCGTCGTTTTTGGACGCCTACGAAACGGCCACCAGTCCGCCTGAGCAGAGAGCATAGGTCACTTCCGCTTTTTTCGGTCACCTTTTTCCGTGTATAATGCAGCCACAAGCGAAGGGTCGTCGTTCAATAGATATCCATGTTATGGCATGCGTGGTGTCCACCCAAACAAGCAGCGGGCAAGGGCGATGCGTGCGCGGGGGAAAAGCCTGAATGAGATCGCAAGCGCGTTGAACGTTTCTCCATCCACGGTCTCCGCATGGACGCGTCATGTTGTTTTGAACGATCGTGCGCAAGAGCGACTGCGACGTCGTGCGGATGCGGGCCGTCGAAAGGGAAGTGAGCGGATAAAAATGCGGACCGCACGTCGCTTGAAGGACGCGGACGTGTGGGCGGCGGAAGATGTGAAGTCATCCAGTCTTTCTCCTGCCGCGGCGCGCATCATTGCCGCAGGCTTGTATTGGTGCGAGGGGGAAAAGGCGCGCACGGCATCAAGCGTGCGGTTTGCTAATGCGGATCCGCGTCTTGTGCGGACGTTTTTGTGGGCGTTGCGTCGGGGGTTTCGGTTGCGGGAACAAAAATTCAGAGCCATCATCCATGCCTACCCAGATCTTGATGAAGAGACCGTCGTTGCGGCATGGTCGAGCATGACGGGCATTCCGCGTACGCAGTTCCACAAGACATTTTGGAAGAAATCTGGGCGCGCTTCCGCGAGAAAAGAACCCTACGGGTGCATTTCCATCCGCTACCAAGACGTCGGTCTTGTCAGGAAGCTCGAGGCCTTATACCATGCCTTCGCCAAGCGCATAGGGGCTTGGTGAAGTGGTATCACAGCGGTCTCCAAAACCGTTATCGCAGGTTCGATCCCTGCAGCCCCTGCCAAAAGGAAATCTCTCGCAAGAGAGGTTTTCTTTTTGTATAATCTCGCCAAGCTCTTATTCCTCCTTCTCGATATCGTATGTCTTTGAAAAAATTGGCTGAAATCGGTCATGCGCGGATGGCGGCGGCGGCCATCGTTACGCGGGGCGGGCGCCTCATGGAGCCGGAAAAGTTTTCCGAGTGGCGGTGGGTGCCCATTGAGGAATACGCCGCGGGCGGGCCGTACAGCCAGATGAACCCCGCGGTGCACGCGATGGTCAGCGAGTTCCTCCGCCGTCGCGCCTTGTAACGATCGCAAAAACAGCCGCCGTCGGGCGACTGTTTTTCGTTTGGAGGACGAACGTTATGTGCCGGCGCGCTCGCAGGCGCGGCAGGTGCCGTAGAAGACCACGGACTGGCGGGTGATGCGGGCAAACGTCTTGCTGGCCTTCAGGGCTGCGCGTTCGAACGCGCAGGAGGCGGCGCAGGGATAGGCGTCTTCGATCAGGCCGCAGCCGTCGCACACCAAATGGTGGTGGTGCGGGCGTTTGGCGAATTCGTAGTCCGTGTGGCCGTGGCCGACGTCGTGCGCGGCGACCAGTCCCCGCGCGGAGAAATCGGCCATCATGCGGTAGACGGTGGCCGTGTTCACGCCCGGCACGTGCGCGAGGATGCGTTCCACGCCCACGGGCCGCGGCTGGGCGGCCAAATACGAAAGCACGGCCAGGCGCGCCGGGGTGCGGCGCAGTCCCGCTTCGTTCAGCAGCTGGGGAAGGTCGGGAAGGGGAGGCATACGAGGGAGGGAAAACGGCGGATGGTCAGGCGTGCGTTGGCAACAGTGTAGAAGAAAAAGAGCCCGTTCGGGAAGGACCGAACGGGCGAGGGGCCGCTGCGCGGCGGACGGCGTGCTCCTGCGAAACCGGCGGTTCAGCAGTCGATGGCGGTCTGCCAGGCGATCTGCTGCGCGGCGGTGAACGCCACCTGCTTCTTGTCCGCGCCGACGACGGCACCGCAGCAGTTCGCCAGGGCGAAGCACGCGCCGAAGTGCCGCTCGAGGGCAGAACGGGCCGCGTCGGTACCCAGCAGGCGCGAGACCTGTCGCCCCAGCTTGCCGTCCGGCCGAACGTCCATCTTCAACCCGCCCTTCGGCAGCCATTCCGCCCGCAGGACGTCGCCTTGGAGGGCGGGATCCAGGCCGTTGCGCACGGAGACGAGCGGGTTCCGGACCTTATCGCGGTACGCCTGGACCAGGCCCTGGACGTATGCGAAGCCGTCCGACGTGTCCGCCTGCATGGCGGCGAGCAGGGCACGCTCCGCCTGTTCGGGCGAAGCGGTTTCGGGCGTGACGCCCATGCGCTGCAGTTCGGGCAGCGCGGAAGGAAAGGACATCGTTGTTCTCCAGCGCGCATGTGCGCGCGCGACGTTGCGTCCCGATCTCATGACCGGGTGCGGGTCCTCCGCCCGCATCCGGCCACGAGTCAATCGAGATAGGAGAACGACGGGTCGATGGCGCGGGCCAGGTCCGTCCCGCGCGCGGCGTTGCCCCAGCTGGCGGCGTTTTTCCGATGGATCTCCGTGATGCGGGAGAAATACCGAGGCCAATCCTTTTCCTGCCGATCCAGCAAGGTGAGGACGGCGTCCAACACGGCCCGGTTTTCCGGCTCCAGCGTGGAGAGCGGCCGTGCCTCGCCGCGTTCCCGCGCCCGGACGAACGGCGTGAGGGATACGCAGCCGAGCAAGTCGTCGCCCAGTTCCGCCCGCAGGAACGCGCGGTCGGCGTCGTCCAGGACCTTGTTTCCCACGGCCGCCACCCGCACGCCCAGCGCCTTGGCGCGCCCGGCGTATTGCCGGAACACCCCGAGGGAAGGGAGCGTCGGTTCCACGGCCAGCACGGTGAGGTCGAAGAGGTCGTACAGGCCCGAGGCGAAGGCGTCCGCGCCCGCCGTCATGTCCACAACGAGATACTCTCCCGCGCCGTCCACCGCGTGGTTCAGCAGCAGTTCCACCGCGCCCGTCTTGCTGTGATAGCAGCGGACGGCCGTGTCTTCGTCGGTTTGTTCGCCCACGTTCAGCAAGGCGACGCCGTTGCGTTCCCGCACGAAGCCGGCCAACTCCCGGCGCAGCTCGCCCAGCCCACGAAACACGCGGGAGCCGCGCGCGGGCGGGGTGGTTTTGATCAGGTCTTCGGGAGCGACGTCCGTGCGCGTGCCGTGCAGGAGCCGTTTGAGCCACGCCTGTTCCGTACCGAGCGTGCGGGGCGGGATGTCGGAAAACCCGAGCGCCGGGCCGAGATGCTGGTTCAAATCCGCATCAATGGCGAGCACCGGCCGCCCCCGTTCCGCCACGTGCGCGGCGAACAGGGAAGCCAGCGTCGTCTTCCCGCTCCCTCCTTTTCCCACGAAGGCAATGCGCATAGCCCATTGTTTATATGCGAACTATTCGCATGTGTCAAATCGGGTATATGCAATATGGTATATTCCAATCCTATGCCCACCACCCATAAAGGAGGCTGCCACTGCGGCGCCGTGCGATTCGACGTGTCGACAGACCTCACCCAGGCCGTGGCGTGCAACTGTTCCATTTGTTCCAAGGCCGGGTGGCGTTTGGCCTTCGTGCCCGCCGGGCAGTTCGACCTGGTGTCCGGCGAAGAACATCTGACGGATTACCAATTCGGCCACAAGCGCATCCGCCATCTCTTCTGCAGGACCTGCGGCGTGCGTTCCTTCTCGCGCGGCACCGCCCCGGACGGCAGCCCCACGGTGGCCGTGAACGTCCGGTGCCTGGACGGCGTGGACGCGGACGCTTTGGAAACAATCGCGTTTGACGGGAAGAGTTTGTGAGGCGGATTTTATGAAATATTGGCTGCTCAAAACGGAACCGTCCACCTATTCCTGGGAGGACTTCGTCCGGGACAAACAAACGGCGTGGACCGGCGTGCGGAACTTCCAAGCCCGCAATTTTTTGCGTGCCATGCGCGTGGGTGATCGCGCGTTGATCTACCATTCGGGAGAAGAAAAACGCATCGTCGGCCTTGCGGAAATCATCCGGGCATCGTATCCGGACCCGACGGCGCAAGAAGGGGATTGGAGCGCGGTGGACATCAAGGTCGTCGCTCCGGCGACCAAGCCGTTCACGCTCGCGGACGCGAAGAACTGCGCGACGCTCAAGGACATGGTCCTGGTGCGTAATACGCGGCTCTCCGTGCAGCCCGTCACCGCGGCGGAAGGGAAGGAGTGTCTGAAACGTGCGGGATTGGGAGGATAAGCCGTATGCCCTCTGCCTTCGTCCCGAACAATGAGCGTGGCCACGTGAAGGCCGGGTGGTTGGCATCCGCCCATTCCTTCAGTTTCGGCCGATGGGTGCATCCCACACGGCGGCATTTCGGCGCGCTGCTGGTGGTGAACGAGGATCGAATTGCCCCGGGGGCGGGCTTCGGCGAGCATCCGCACGACAACATGGAGATCGTGACCATTCCGCTGGCGGGTGCGCTGCGGCACCGCGACAGCATGGGTAACGGCGGCGTGATCCGCGCCGGGGAGTTCCAAGCCATGTCGGCGGGAACGGGCGTGTTGCACAGCGAGGTGAACGCGTCCGAAACCGAGCCGGTGCACGTGCTGCAGATTTGGATCTGGCCCGACCGGCGCAATCCAGCCCCGCGGTACAAGCAGTGGGCGGCGGACCTGAAGGAAAACGCCTGGACCCTCGTGGCGGCCCCGGAACCGGGCGACGGCCATTTCAACATCTACCAGGACGCGCGCATTTCCTTCGGCGTGTGGAAGGCCGGCAGCCGGTTTGCACTGGAAGCGCTCGCGGAAAATCGCGGGACCTTCCTGCTGGTGGTGTCCGGCCGCGTGCGTGTCGGCGAGCAAGTACTCGGTCCCGGCGACGGCTTCGAAACGAGCGGTTCACCCGCGTACGAATGCATAGTAGAAGAAGACGCCCGCCTCTTGAAAATCGACGTGCCGATGGACGTATAGAAAACGCCCCGCCTAAACGGGGCGTTTCGGTTATCGCCGCAAACTTGCCTTCATCCCCGCCACGAGGAACTCCGGCAGGCCTTCGTGGTACTTCCGGTAGAAGTCGGCGAACCGTTGGTCGGCGAGGTACATGTCGGCCAGGCCGCCGTAGATTTCGTCCGAGACGTCATAAAAGCGGCTGATGCCGGCGCGGTGTGCGGCGATTTCCGCTTGGACGTCGGGGCTGTCGGGCGGCGCGCCCGCTTCCATCAAGGCAACGAGCGCCTTGAGGTTGCGGTCGGTTTCCGCTTTCATGGCGGCCAGTTCGCCCTTCGTCATGTTCTTCACGCGTTCGTGGCTCTGCTTGTACGCGTCGGTGCCGCCCCAGCGTTCTTTCGCTTCGGCTTGGTACGCTTCGTACGTTTCCTTCGACAGGTCGCCGTACAAATCTTCCGCGGTCACGCGTTGGTCTTGGTCCATACGTTTCAAGGTGAGGTCAATGGTTTTCAGCATCTTCCCGAGGCGGTCGCGTTTCAACCCGATCAGGCGCCGCTGGTCGCGCAGGATGCGCGCCGCGTCCACGTCCGGGCGGGAGAGCAGGCGTTTGATCTCGGAAAGGGGAAGGTCCAGTTCGCGGTAGAACAGGATGTGCTGCAGGCGAAGCGCGTCCGCGTCGCTGTAGCGCCGGTAGCCGTTCGCCCCGCGTTCGGCGGGTCGAAGCAGCCCGATGCGGTCGTAATGCCGCAGGGTGCGTCCGGTGACCTTGGCCAAGGCCGCCAGTTGCTGGACGGTGTATGTCATACGCGGACCACTGTACGCCATGACGCAACGTCAAGGTCAAGGGCACTCCTTCGCCCCGGCTCCGTACGATTGACGGGCTTCCCGGAAAAGAGGATCATGTGTCTTCTCCCCATCTATGGAACCCACGAAGGACCCCGTGAAATCCGCGCCGCCGCCGCGCCCGCCGCAGGCGAACGTTTGGGCGCTGTTGAAGCCCTACGGCGGCGCCACCGCGCTGCTCGTCGCCTGCGCGGTGATCAGCAACGCGTTCACGCTCGCCATCCCGAAACTCGTGTCTTCCGGCATCGACGCGTACGAAGCGCACGCGCTGTCGCTCGGCCCGCTCGCCTGGCAGTTTTTCGCCGTGTCCGCGCTCGCTTTCGCGTTCGCCTGGCTGCAGGGCGTCGCGCAGACGCGCGTGTCCGAACGCGCCGCGCGGGACCTGCGCGCGCAGCTGGCGGAAGCCGTGTCGCGCCGCAGCCACGCCTTCGTGCAGGAGCAGACGCCGGCCAAGCTCCTCACCACCTTCACCGCCGACGTGGACGCGGTGAAGCATTTCGTGTCCCAGGCCCTGCCGTCCATCGCGTCCTCGGTCGTGCTTATCCTCGGCGCGGGAGTGCTGTTGCTCACGCTGGACTGGCAGCTGGCGCTCGTGGTGCTGCTCGTCGTGCCGCTCATCGGCGTCACGTTCTTCGTGGTGTTCGGCAAGGTGCGCGCGCTGTTCATGGAAAGCCGCACGGTGCTCGACCGGCTCAACCGCGTCATCAACGAAAGCATCCTGGGCGCCGCGCTCCTGCGCGTGTTGCACGCCGAAGGGTCGGCCGGGGACGGGTTTCACGCCGCCAACCGCGCCGCCCGCGTGCTCGGCGTGCGCATCCTCAAACTGTTCGCCTTCATGATTCCGACCATCATGCTGGCGGCCAACCTCGCCACGCTGGCCGTGTTGTGGATCGGTGGGCGGGAGGTGATCGCCGGCGAAATGACTCTCGGTACCCTGGCCGCCTTCAACGGGTATTTGGCGATGCTCATCTTCCCCATCCTCGTGATCGGGTTCATGAGCAGCCTTATTGCCCAGGCCTCCGCCTCCTACCAGCGCGTGCGGGAGGTCCTCGACGCCCCGCCGGAACCGCCGCGCGGAAACGAAACGGCCGCCTTGCGCGGCGACGTCGCGCTGCGGAACGTCACGGTGGCGTACGGGGAGCGCTTGGCCTTGAAGGACGTGTCGCTCGAAATGAAGGCCGGCACCAAGACCGCCATCATCGGGCCGACGGCGGCGGGGAAGAGCCAGCTGCTGTACGCCCTGACCGGCCTCGTGCACCCGCAGAAGGGCGAGGTGTTGTACGACGGCCGCCCGGTGGACGCGTACGACGCCGCGGCGTTGCACCGCCAGATCGGTTTCGTATTCCAAGACAGCGTGATGTTCAACCTGTCGGTGCGCGAGAACGTCGCCTTCGGCGGCGACGCGGACGAAGCGACCCTGCGCAAAGCCATCGAAACGGCGGAGCTGGGCGAATTCGTGGACGCGCTGCCGCAAGGCCTGGACACCCTGGTGTCCGAGCGCGGCACGTCGCTGTCGGGCGGCCAGAAGCAGCGCCTCATGCTCGCCCGGGCACTGGCGCTCAACCCGCGTGTGCTGCTGTTGGACGATTTCACTGCCCGCGTGGACGCGCGCACCGAGGCGTCCATCTTGGAAAACCTGGCGCGCAATTATCCCGGCCTCACCCTCATCTCCGTCACGCAAAAAGTCGCCTCCATCGAGCACTACGACCAAGTGGTCCTGCTGATGGAAGGCGAGCTGATCGCCCGCGGCACGCACGAGGAGCTGCTGCGTTCGTGTCCGGAATACATGCAGATCGTCCAATCCCAGCGCAGTACCAGCCACTATGAATTACTCCCTCGCTAAGCCGCGGCCCGAGGCCGAAAACGGCGCGGCTGCCTTTGCGGCGGCCAAGCGCCTGTGGCCGCTGCTGCGCGGGGAGCACGGCCGGCTCGCCGCCGCCTTCCTGGCCATCGTGGCGAACGCGCTGCTCACCTTGAGCGGCCCGCTCATCTTCGCCCGCGCGGTGGATACCTATGTCGCCGAGGGCGACGCCGCGGGGTTGGCGCGCGCCTGCGCCCTGCTGCTCGCCATCTTCCTGACGGCCTGGGTGATGCACTTCCTGCAAACCCGCCTGATGGGCGGTGTGGGCCAGCGCCTGCTGGAACGCCTGCGCAACGCCGTGTTCGGCAAGCTGCTGGAACTGCCGGTTGCCTTTTTCAACCAGAACAAGGCGGGCGACTTGATTTCCCGCATCAACAACGACACGGACAAGCTCAACCAATTCTTCTCCCAGTCGCTGATGCAGATCGTGGGAAGCCTGTTCACCATGCTGGGCGCCGCCGCGTTCCTGCTCGCGCTGCACCCGCGCCTGGGCGCTGCCGCACTGGCCCCGGCGCTCGTCTTGCTCATGTTCACGCGCGCCCTCTCGCCGTGGGTGAAACGCAAGAACACGGAGAGCCTGCGCGCCGTCGGTGCGTTGAGCGGCGAACTGCAGGAGAGCCTGGACACCTTCAAGGTAATCGTGGCGTTCAACCGCCGGGATTTCTTCCGCCGCCGCTTCGCGGAGGCCAACGAGGCCGCGTACCGCGCCTCCACCTGGTCGGGCTACGCCAACAATGCCTTCACGCCGGTGTATGCGCTGTGCGCCAACCTGGCACAGCTTGCGGTGCTGGCCTACGGCATCGTGCTCGTGTCGCGCGGGGAGGCGACGATCGGGTTGCTGATCGGGTTCCTGTCCTACGCCACCACCTTCTACAACCCGTTGCGGCAAATGGCCGCGCTGTGGGCCAGTTTCCAGTCCGCCATGGCCGGCTGGGACCGCGTGTCCGACGTGCTGGCGCTGTCTTCGAACCTGCCGCGTATCGCGTCCGAAGGCGCGTCGGAGCCGGACGCGCCGCTGCTCGAATTCCGCGACGTGCGCTTCACCTACGCCGACGGCACGGACGTCCTGCGCGACGTGAACTTCGCGCTCGCCCCCGGCAAGACCTACGCCCTCGTGGGGCCGACCGGCGGCGGCAAAACCACCACCGCGTCGCTCATGGCCCGCCTGTACGACCCGACGGAAGGCACGGTGCTGCTCTCCGGCCGCGACATTCGTTCGTACGCGCCCGAGGAGCGCGCCCGCAAAATCGGCTTCATCCTGCAGGACCCGTTCCTGTTCAGCGGCACGCTGCGCGAGAACGTCCTGTACGGCAACGAACGGTACGCGGGGCTGGACGACGCGGCGCTCGAAGCGGTGTTGAAGGAGAAGAACCTGTCCGCGCTGCTCGCGCGGTTCGACGAAGGGCTGCGGACGCCGATCACCGGCGGTACCGACGCCATCAGTTTGGGGCAGAAGCAGCTCGTAGCCTTCGTCCGCGCCGTGCTGCGCGAGCCGGAACTGCTGATTTTGGACGAAGCCACCGCCAACGTGGACACCGTCACCGAACAGCTGCTCGAAGACATCCTGGCCCATCTGCCGCCGACCACCGCCAAGGTCGTGATCGCCCACCGCCTCAACACCATCGAAAACGCCGACGAGATCTTCTTCGTGAACGGCGGGGAAGTGGCGCGTGCCGGCAGCCTGGAACGCGCGGTGGAAATGCTGATGCGCGGCCCGCGCGCCCATTGACGGCCGCAAAGAAAAACGCCCGCCGGCCTCACGGGGAGGCGGCGGGGGAGAGGAGGCGCTTCAGGACGCGGCCCGGCGCTGGCCGAGAAACGACCAAGCGGCCAGGGGAATGGACGCCGCGAGCAGCAGGCCGCCGAACCAGAGAAAGAACGTCCCGCCCACCCATCCTGCGTTGCGCAGGAACAGGGCGAGCACCAGCGCGGGGATGCCGACCATCTCGAAGACGGTCTTGAGCTTCCCCGGCGCGTTTGCCGGGGAGGCGGGGATGGCCTGCCCGCGGCGGCGGAACACGATCATCTTGCGCAGGCGGATGCCGGTCAACAGCAGGCCGATAAACGCGCAGATCCAGATCGGCGGCAGGAACACGGCGGGGAGTTCCGGCGCCAGGAAGCCCAGGATGCCGTAGTTGACGACCTTGTCCGCCAGCGGGTCCAAGATCTTCCCCAGTTCCGTGTACTGCCCGCGCACGGACGCCAGCGCGCCGTCCACATAATCGCCGATGAAGGACAGCACGGTCAGCCAGAAGGCCCAGCCGTAGCCCTCCGTGGCGATCAGCCACAGGATGGGGACGACGAGGGCCATGCGCGCCACCGTGATGCCGTTGGGCGTGACCCAGGCCGGCAGGCGGTCGACGACGCGGCGGGACCAGTCCCACCGTCTTTTGAGATGGACGACCCCGTCGAGCAGGACGTCCAAGAAGCGGGTGAAGATACCGCGCGTGTCTTGCGCACGGCGCACGATGGAAGGAACGGACGGTTCGTTCGGCACGGGTACCTCCTTTGGCGGGTGTGTGGGAACGGTCGCGGCGAAACGCTAGCATGAACCGCTCCGCCGGGCAATCGGGCGGGGAGTCGCGCGTCCACCCGCCCCGGCTTTTGCCCCACCCGCCCGTGCGGGTGTATCATGGGGTCCGCGCGCCCTTGAAAGGTTCGGCGCGCCCTTGCCGGAACTATGAAGCACGGCCGTACCGCCGTCATTCTGCTCCTGCTCGCGCTCGTCTTGGGAGGCGCCGGCTGCGTTCGTCCGCCCGCCGACGTTCCCGAGCCAACCGCGGACATGCGTTAACCGCCCCGAACGGGCGGTTTTCGTTTCGCCGCCGCGTGCTATATTGGTCGTTGCGGTAACGCGCGTTTATGCATGTGACCATCCTGCGCGGCATTTCCGGCTGCGGAAAATCAACGTGGATCAAGAACCGCCTGCCCGGCGCGACGGTCGTTTCGGCCGACCATTTGTTCATCCAGCCGGACGGATCGTACCGCTTCGACCGTTCCCGCCTGGGCGAAGCGCACCGCCGCTGCCTGCGCGCCTTCCTCGACGCGCTGCACCGCGGGGAGCCCTCCATTGCCGTGGACAACACCAACGTGACGGCCTGGGAAATCTCGCCCTACGCCTTCGCCGCCGAAGCGTACGGCTACACGGTCGAAATCGTCACGCTGTCCTGCGATCCGGAAACGGCCATCGCCCGCAAGGACTGGGTCCCGCCCGCGGACGTGCGTCGCACGGCCGGCCGCTTGGAAGCGGAAGCGGCGAAATTCCCGCCCACGCTGAAAGCCCTGCACCGCGTGGAAAAGAACGACTGACCCCTTTCCTGTCCGACCTTATGAAATCCTCCGACCTCTTCGCCGCATCCTTGGAAAACGAAGGCGTGCAGTACGTCTTCGGCGTGCCCGGGGAAGAAAACCTCGACTTTCTCGAATCGCTGCGCACGTCCAACATCCGTTTCATCCCCACCCGCCACGAACAATCCGCCGGGTTCATGGCCGCCACCGTTGGCCGGCTCACGGGGAAAGCGGGCGTGGCGCTTTCCACGCTCGGCCCCGGCGCGACGAATTTCATTACGGCCGCCGCGTACGCCCAACTCGGCGCCATGCCCATGCTGATGATCACCGGCCAGAAACCCATCAAGAAAAGCAAGCAGGGCGCGTTCCAGATCGTGAGCACTACGGACGTCATGCGTCCCGTCACGAAATTCTCCAAGCAGCTGGTGAACGGGGACGCCGTGCCCGCCGCCGTGCGCGAGGCCTTCCGCCAGGCGGAGGAAGAACGCCCCGGCGCGGTGCACATCGAATATCCCGAGGACGTCGCCGCGGAAGAAGCCGAGGGCGAGCCGTTCCCGGTGAAGAAGGTCCGCCGCCCCGTGGCGGAGGAAAAGGCCATCGCCGAGGCCGTGCGCCTGATTGAGGCGGCCAAGCGCCCGCTCATCCTGGTGGGCGCGGGGGCGAACCGCAAGCTCACCGCCAAAATGCTGCGCGCGTTCGTGGACGCCACCGGCATCCCGTTCTTCAACACGCAGATGGGCAAGGGCGTCATCGACGAACGGCATCCGCAGTACGTCGGCACGGCCGCGCTTTCGGCGGGCGACTACGTGCATTGCGCCGTCGCCGCGGCGGATCTCATCGTCAACGTCGGCCACGACGTGATCGAAAAACCGCCGTTCATCATGAAGCAGGGCGGTCAGACGGTCATCCACGTGAACTTCTACTCGGCCAAGGTGGACCCGATCTATTTCCCGCAGCACGAGGTGGTGGGCGACATTGCCAACGCCGTGTGGCAGCTGAAGGAACGGGTGAAGCCGCAGCCACACTGGGACTTCGCTCCGCTGCTCGAGGCGAAGAAGCGCCTCGATGCGCACGTGGCCGAAACGGCGAGCGACGCCGCGTTTCCGGTGAAGCCGCAACGCCTGGTCGCCGGCGTCCGTGCGATGATGCCCAGCGACGGCATCCTGTGCCTCGACAACGGCATGTACAAACTCTGGTTCTCGCGCCAGTACCAGGCACACGAACCCAACACGCTGCTGCTCGACAACGCGCTCGCCACCATGGGCGCCGGGCTGCCTTCGGCCATTGCCGCGGCGCTGGTGCACCCGGAAAAGAAGGTCGTCTGCGTGGCGGGCGACGGCGGGTTCCTGATGAACGTCCACGAACTGGAAACGGCCGTGCGTTTGAAACTGAACCTGGTCGTCCTGTTGTTGAACGACAACGGCTACGGCATGATCAAATGGAAGCAGGAGGGAATGCATCTGCCGAACTTCGGCCTGGACCTCGGCAACCCGGACTTCGTGAAGCTGGCGGAGGCCTTCGGCGCGAAGGGCGTGCGGCTGGAAAAAACGGAAGACCTGGAACCGGCCTTGCAACGCGCGCTTGGGGAACCGGGCGTCACGCTGGTCGAAGTGCCCGTCGACTACGCGGAAAACACCCGCGTGTTCAACCACGAATTGAAAAAACTGGTTTGTTGATATGCCTCTCCTTTCCAAAAACCCGGCCACGGAGGAAGTCCTCGGTACGTTCGAGGAACTGACGGACGCCGCCTTGGACGCCAAGTTGGAACGGGCTGCCGCCGCATTCCATGCCTGGCAGGACGTGCCGTTGGAAGAACGCGCGCGCCTGATGCGCCGCGTGGGGGAGTTGTGCCGCGAACGTGCGCCAGAACTCGGCCGCTTGGCCACGCTCGAAATGGGCAAACCACTCAAACAGGCCGTCGCGGAAGTGGAAAAGTGCGCCACCGCCTGCGACTACTACGCCGACAACGCCGCTGCGTTTTTGGCACCGGAGCCCGTGGCGACCGACGCGTCGGAAAGTTTCGTTCGCTTCGACCCGATCGGCGTGGTGCTCGCGGTGATGCCGTGGAACTTCCCGTTCTGGCAGGTGATGCGCTTCGCTGCCCCGGCGCTCATGGCTGGCAACGTCGGCGTGTTGAAGCATGCCTCGAACGTGCCGCAGTGCGCCGCCGCCTTCGAGCAACTATTCACCGATGCCGGGTTCCCCGAGGGCGTCTTCCAAAACCTCGCCATCGGGTCCGGGAAGGTGGAACGGGTGCTGCGCCATCCGGCCGTGTGGGGAGTGGCGCTCACCGGCAGCGAGGGGGCGGGCAAGGCCGTGGGGTCCCTGGCCGGGTCGCTCGTGAAGAAATCCGTGCTGGAACTGGGCGGCAGCGATCCGTTCATCGTGCTGGAAGACGCGGACGTGGCGCGGGCGGCCCAGGTCGGCGCGTACGCCCGGTTGCAGAACAACGGCCAGAGCTGCATCGCCGCCAAGCGGTTCATCGTGCTGGACGCCGTACATGACGCCTTCCTCGCCGCGTTCACGGAGCAATTCGCCGCCCAAACGGTGGGCGATCCGTTGGATGAAAAAACCACCGTCGGCCCGCTCGCCAACGAAGGCGGCCTGCGCGACATCGAACGCCAGGTGAAAGACGCCGTCGCCCAGGGCGCGCGCCTCGTAACGGGCGGCTCCCGCGTCGGCGCGACGGGCTATTTCTACGCCCCTACCATCCTGGCGGACGTGCGCGCCGACATGCCCGTGGCCCAGGAAGAGTTCTTCGGCCCCGTCGCCCTGGTCTTCCGTGCCCGCAGCGAGGAAGAAGCCCTCGCGCTGGCCAACGGCACGCCCTTCGGCCTCGGGTCGAGCGTCTGGACGGCCGATCCGGATCGGGCCAAGCGCCTCGCACCCCGCATCCGCGCCGGCAGCGTGTTCGTCAACGGTCTGGTGAAATCGGACCCGCGCCTGCCTTTCGGCGGCACCGGCGTCTCCGGCTACGGCCGCGAGCTGTCCTCGTACGGCCTGCGGGAATTCGTGAATGTGAAGACCGTCTGGATCGCCTGATCCGACGGTTTTTGCTTGTCCACAGACCGGGAACCCGCGAACGTGCTAAAATAAAGCCGTTACGCCCACCTACGTTTTTCTTTACCCGCTTTTGCCCATATGACCGAATCATTTGGATCCGGGCGGCCGCCTGCCATTCCTCCGCGGCCGAAATTGGCCGAGGCTCCCGCCGAACCCGACAAAAAAGCACCGACGCCGGAGAAGAAACCGGCGACGGAACGCAAAATGAAGAGCGTGGGGAAGGGGTTGGGCGCGCTTGAGAGCGTGAAGGTTTCCCCCAGGCCGACGGAAGCGGCGCCGGCAGCGCCGACGGAACCAACGGAGCCAGCTGTGCTCAAAACAGAAGGCAACCGTTACGTTTCAGCGTTTGTTCAGGGGGCGATGGACGCGGTGCAAACGGTCTTTGGTCCGGATGATCCGAACTCCCTGTTGAAGCAGGCGATGAATCCCGCCGGCGTGGAACCGAGCGTGATCGTTGATCCTGCCCTCGCCGCCGAAGCGGCTGCCAAGGGTTCGCCTGTCGTCGTGGAAGAACCAACGGAGCCGGAACCCGCGCCCGCCCCGGCGGCAGAACCCGAACCGCCTCAGAAAAAACCGGGGTTGTTTGCCCGTTGGTTCGGTCGCTCGCCGAAAGAGGAACCGAAACCGCAGCCGTCCACCGAACCCGCTGCCAAGGCGCCGCCTTCGGAGCCGTACGGCCCGTCCCGGTTGGAGGCCGACCTTCCCGCGGAAGAGGCCGCGCAGTTGGACGCCTTGGGCGAACAGTTGGGCGCCGCGGTATTCGAAGGAGACACCGCCACGGCGAAGAAAGAAGTACGGGCGGTGCAGCAGGAACTCCGCAATCTGCCGCCAAGCGAGCGGAACCGCGTCCTGCAAGGCACGTTGAATGTCGGCGCGGCATTGAGCGTGGCGGCTAACGGCAGCATGGTGAACATTTCCCGTCGCAT
>CAZCMI010000015.1:0-22174 GCA_964499955.1 uncultured Gammaproteobacteria bacterium | reverse complement strand
CGCACATAGCCCTCGAACAGGCGGGCTTCGGCGTATTCCTCCCGCGCGGCGCGCACCGACCCCTCGGCGTCCAAGTCCGGGAAGGCCCTGATGCGCTTGGCGCAGGATTCCAGCTTGCCCGCGGCCTCTTCCAACAGGACGGCGGCCCCGGCAGCATCGTCCCGGTGCAAGGCGAAAATGGCCCGTTTGGCCAGGGCCTGGGCTTCATTAGCCGCCCCGG
The DNA here is from genome assembly GCA_964499955.1 of uncultured Gammaproteobacteria bacterium. Classification (GTDB taxonomy): domain Bacteria; phylum Patescibacteriota; class Patescibacteriia; order UBA9934; family GWF2-40-263; genus JAJYIV01. The sequence continues at coordinate 21,954 of CAZCMI010000015.1, read as the reverse complement.
CCAACTCCTTGCGGGCCTGGGCGCGACGCTCGAATTGCTGCTTGACCTTCGCAAAAACGGCAGGGGATTTCATATAGCGGGCATGGTACGGGAACGCGGGCGGATTGTCATGTGTCCGCTCGCCGCACGACGCCGAAACGGGTATGATGGCGGCATCTATGGCATCGCATGCGGACCAATCCCTGTGGGAGCACGAACAGGCGTTCGTGAAGGAACAGAAAAAGAACGACCCGGCAGCCTTCGTCCCGTCCATGCATGCCGGAAACGCAGTGAACGAACGCGTGGGCATTTTCATGCCGCAAACGGACCGGGTGCCCGGTTACATCCGTTATTCCCCGCTCGACTTCATCGTGGAGGAAATAAAAAAAGACGGCACCGTAGTGCGCGTGGACGCCCCGGACGCGCCATCCCCCCTCGAAGGAACGGGAACGGCGTATGCGGACGTCGTGAAAGTGGGCATCTCCACCTTGGACGCCGCCCAACGCATCGCGGACGCCTTAGGCACGGACGCGGGCATCGTCGGCTACGCGGGCATCAAGGACGCCGTGGCCCTCACCGCCCAACGGATCAGCGTGCGCGGCGCAAAGGAAGACGCATTGCGCGGCTTGTCCGTTCCCAACGTCCTGCTCCGCAATATCGCCGAAGGAAAAGGCGTTATCGCCGTGGGGGACCTGGCGGGCAACCGTTTCACCCTGTTCATACGCACCGACGGCCGTGCGGACGAAACCGCGTTGCAGGAGCGCGTGGCCCGCATGGCGAAGGAAGGGATCATGAATTACTACGGCCCGCAGCGGTTCGGTTCTCCCCGGTATTTGTCCCACGTGTTCGGCCTGCACCTGATGCGCGGGGACTACGAAGGGGCCGTCCGAGCCGTCTTGTGCGAGGAAAGCCCGTTCGAATGGCCGTACGTTGCCGCTATTCGGCGGAAGATGTCCGCGGCGTGGGGAGATTGGCACGCGCTGTACGCCCTTACCGAATCCCTGCCCCACACGTTCCGCCACGAACGGACCATGTTGAAGGCCATGGACGGCCTGCGGGGGAAGGACGCGTTCGTTCGCGCGCTGGAAGCCGTGGAAAAACAGACGGACATGTGGGCCCGTGCCTACGCGAGCCGCCTCACGAACGAATTGCTGTCGATGGCGGAGAAAACGGGGGCGCGCCTCCCGGAAACCCTGCCGCTCCTCTTGAGCCAAAACGAGGCGGACCGCGCCGCGTATGCGCCGTTCCTGAAACGGGACGGGACGGAGGGTTTTACCCGGGCACTGCTTCCCTTCCGGCGGTTCGTGAACATCGGCCGCCGTCCGAGCATTCCCGCCAAGCTGTACCCGACGTTCCACGGTCTTGCCGTGCATGAAGCGGGAGTCGCTCTTTCCTTTGACCTGCCCAAGGCGGCGTATGCCACCACCGTGCTCATGCATTTGTTCGACCTGGGCGGCGCGGGGCCGGGCATTCCGGCGTGGTTGAAGCCCGAGGAAGTGGATACAAAGGCCTTGCTCGGAACCGGTTCCCTGACGGACGTGCGCGCGCATTTCCGCAACGTGATAGACGTGATCCTGAACAACCGGCAGGAAGCGTCGGAAGAATGAAAACGACCTGCCCGAAAGGCAGGTCTTTGCGTGAAAAAGTCGAAACCCCCGATAGAGTGCGGAACGCAAGCTTCTGCGTTCGCATTCTATCGGGGGCCGTGGCCTACGAGGCCGAGCGGGCCACCTCCGTCCGCTCGTTCCGGATGGCCCAGTCGGGGCGCACCCGGATTTCGTACGCCTGCCCCACGACCTCGTGGGGCTGCAGACGGTGCGCTCCGTTGAGCGTCACCGTCTTGTTGGGGTTGCGATACCCGTGCACAAACTTGTACACGGGTTCCGCGAGCTCCTTCTCCACCGCCTCCAGGAGGCGGGTGCCGAGCGAGGCGGGGGCCTCGCCGGCGGAGAAGGTGATGAAGAAGCGGTCCGTCTTCTCCGCCAGGCGGCGGATCAGGCGAACCCCGGTGACCCGGAAGCCGTTGGCCTCCAGGTCCCGCGCGATGCGACGGAAGCTGACGTTCTGCTTCCCTCCCGGGTCCCAGCTGAACAACGGCACGCCGCTGTCCGGCCGAGGGGTCCCGTCCGCAGCGGACCGGTTCCCCCGGAAGGGGTCCCGTCCGCGCTCCAGCGCGTCCAGGACGTGACGGCCGTCCACCACGTCCTGACGGTTGCGGTCCCGCATCTCGACCGGAGCACCCAGCTCCGCGAGCCGGGCACTCCGCTTACGATTCACATTGAGCGTCACGATGACGCTCGCCGGCTTCTCGATGGCCATGTCGGCCTCCTACGGCGGCTTCTGCCGCTTTTGGGCCGATGGATTTCGGCCAAATCCCATTGCTTTTCCTTAAAAGCCGCAGGATTCGGACGAATTCAGAAGAAAGCACTATAGCGAAAAAAGTCCCTTTTGTCAAGGAACTCTGGACAAAAACTTAACGAATATAGAGATAAAGCGTCGGTTTCCCTTCCTTTTCGTCCACCCTCTCCGCCTCCCATTCCGGCATGGGCCACACGTAGGTAACGACTTTGGCGCCCGGTTTCAGCTCCCGTTCGAATTTCGGCCGGAGTTTGGCGTAGGTTTCCGGCATCAGAAACAGGTAGACGGCATCCGCCTGGGAAAGATCGGCGGAAAAGGCGTCGCCCAAGCGGAAACGGAGGTTTCCACCCGCACCGGCCACTGAACCCCCATTTGCCGCCCCGCGCACCCAGGCAGCGAAGAACTGCAACAAGGAAAGCTCTACACCCGTCACATCCGCCCCCGTTGCCCGTGCCACAGCCGCGCTCACCCGCCCGTCGCCGCAGCCCAATTCCACGAACCGCTGCCCCGGCTTCAAGCCGAGCAAGGCGATCAGCCGGCTGGCATCGCCTTTTTTGGTGGGCACCCACGGCGCCCCGCGCCAGGCAGCATAGGCGGCCGAGGCCAACAGAATGAACGCGAGAACGGCAAGCGGATGGGGCATATACGCCGCCCATCATACCCGCCCCCACCGAAAGAGGCGACCCTTGCCAGGTTCCGCACGTTCCCGTACTATGCCGGGGCGAACGAGGCAAGACGGGCTATTCGGAACGCAAGCGTTCCGGCTTGGTCCTCATATCGGGCTATAGCTCAGATGGCTAGAGCGCTACGTTCGGGACGTAGAGGCCGCCGGTTCAAGTCCGGCTAGCCCGACCAGAAACACGCTCCGCATACGCGGGGCGTGTTTCTATTGAATGAAGTGGATATCCACAGGACGTCCGTTGACAAACGCAAAAATTCGTGATTGAATATTCGTATCACTGGAGTGATTCGGTGGTCTCAATAAAGAATCCCCCTGCGGTTGAAAAACCGTTGGGGGTTCTTTATTTATCCCGGCATATGGGCTGCCAGCGTAACGGGCCTCGGGCCCGGGTACGGTTATCCTCCAGTGAGTTGAGACCACCGGAGACGAGTTCAACTCTCGTCGGGTCCACCATGCCGGGACCGCAAAACACCACCCGCTTAGGCAGGTGGTGTTTGGTTTTCTTTTACTGGCACACCGCGCATTCCTCGGTGGAGAGGTCGCGCTTGGCTACCTTCATGTTTACCTTGTCGGCTTCGATCGGTGCGGAGGAGCGCAGGTAGTACAGGGTCTTCACGCCCAGTTTCCAGGCCATCATGTGCACGTCGTGCAGGTATTTCCCGGAGATCGGCGAGGCGAAATACAGGTTGAGCGACTGGGCCTGGCAGATGAACGGCTGGCGGTCGGCGGCCTGCTGCACCACCTCGCGCATGTTGATCTCCGTGGCCGTGCGGTACACCGCCTTTTCCTCCTCCGTGAGGCAGTCCAAGTGCTGCACGCTGCCCTTGGCGGCGATAATCGACTGCCAGGTTTGCTCCACATCCACGCCCGGCTTCGTCTTCAACAGCGCGTCCAGGTACTTGTTCTTCACCAGGAAACTGCCCGACAATGTCTTTTGCAGGTACGCGTTGGCCGTGACCGTTTCGATGGATGGCGTGGCCCCGCCGCACAAAAACGCCGTGGACGCCGTGGGCTGCAGCGAAATCATGTAGCTGTTGCGCCGCGTGCCGCCGTCGAGCGGCAAGCCGCGCTCCTCGGCCAGCTGCTCGGAGGCCTTGTTGGCGTACTCCTGCAACTTACCGAAGAATTCCTTGTTGAAGGAGCGCGCGGACACGCTTTCGAACGGCAGCCCCTTCCCCATCAGGTAGCCGTGGTAGCCCATCACGCCCAGGCCCACGGAACGCTCGCTCTTGGCCGAGAAAATCGCCTTCTTGAACTCCACCGGATCCGCCATTTCGATGAACGTCTCCAGGTTGTTGTCCAACGAGCGGATGGCGAGCGCCACCAGGTCTTCCATTTGGTCCGCCCATTCGTCGTAGCGTTCCACGTTGAGCGAGGACAGGCAGCACACCGCCGTGCGTTCCTCGTTGGTGGGCAGGACGATTTCCGCGCACAGGTTGCTCTGGTTCACGAACAGGCCCTTCTCGCGGTGGTGCGGCGGGACGGCGCGGTTCACGGTGTCCAGGAACAGGAAATAGGGCTCGCCCGTTTCCGCGCGGATGGTGAGCAGCTTCCGCCACATCGTGACGGCGTCCAACTCCTTGGTGACGGTCTTGTAGTGCGGGTCCACCAGCTTGTAGGTGGTGCCGGCCTCCACCGCTTTCATGAAGTCGTCCGTGATGACCACGGCCTGGTGGATGTTGAGGCACTTGCGGTCCACGTCCCCGCCGGTGGGTTTGCGGATTTCCAGGAACTCCTCGATGTCCGGATGGTCCACGCGCAGGTACGCGGCCGCCGCCCCGCGACGAATGCTGTTGCGGGAAATGGCCAGCGTCTCCGAATCCATGATTTTCAGGAACGGAATCACGCCGCTGGACACCAACCCAGAGGATTCCAACGGGGCGTTCTGCCCGCGCAAGTCCGACCAGTTCGTGCCGATGCCGCCGCCGTACTTCGAGAGGAAGGCGTTCTCGCGGTACAGGTCGAAGATGCCGCCCAGGGTGTCCGGCACCGTGTTCAAGAAGCAGGAAATCGGCAGGCCCTTGTTCGTGCCGATGTTCATCAACACCGGCGTGGCGGGCAAGAACCAATGCTTGCTCATCACGTCGTAGAGTTTCTGCGCGAAGGCGGCGTCCCCGCGGGCGATGCCCGTGGCCACGCGGGCGTAGAACGTCTGCGGGTCTTCCAACAACTTGCCATCGGCGTCGCGCAGCAAATACCGGTCCCGCAGGTTTTCCAGCCCCAAGTACGGAAACAGCTTGCTGCGTTCCGGGTCGATCTTGATGGACTGTTGGACCTCTTTGTCCGCCGTGTACCAGGGCGCGTCCCAGCTGTGGCGACCTTCGGTTTCCCGGGCAATGTCCACCAACAGCAGGTCCCGCGCGGCGGCCAAATCGCCGGCGGAAAGGGCGTCAATGACGGAAGCGTGCGGCATAATCAGTTCCAATCATTTATCACGCCCCCCTTGGAATACTCGGTGGCGCGGTTTTCGAAAAAGTTCGTGTGCTCCTTGGCGTTGATCATGGCGTCCAACCACGGCAACGGGTTCTTGTTCACGTTGTAGAGCGCGTCCAAGCCCAGGGCGTGCAGCCGCCGGTCGGCGATATAGCGGATGTACTGCTTCACGTCCTCCGCCTTCAGCCCCGGGATGTCGCCGAGGGAGAAACAGGCGTCGATGAACGCGTCCTCCAGCGTGATCATGTCCTGGCAGGCGCTGTAGAGGGTCTTTTGCAATTCCGGCGTCCACAAGTGGCGGTTCTCGGAAATGAGGTCCCGGAACAGGCGGCAGACGCCCTCGCTGTGTAGGGATTCGTCCCGGATGCTCCACGTGATGATCTGCCCCACGCCTTTGAGCCGCCCCATGCGCGGGAAATGCATGAGGATGGCGAAGGAGGAGAACAGCGACACGCCTTCCATGAACCCGCCGAAGACGGCCATGTTCACCGCCAGATCTTCCACCGTCCGCACCTCGAAGTTCTGCACGTAGTCGTACTTCTCCTTCATGGCCTGGATGTTGAGGAAGGCCGAGTACTCGGTGTCCGGCAGCCCCAGCGAGTCGTTCAGGTACGAATAGGCCCACACGTGCACGCCTTCCATGGCGGCGAAGGCCGACAGCATCATTTTGATTTCCGGCTTCGGGAAATGCGGCAGGAGCTGGCTGTTGTAGTTGTTGTTGACCTCGATGTCGCCCTGGGTGAAGAAGCGCAGGATGTTGGTGATGAGCGCCGTTTCCGCCGGGGACATTTTGTGCTTGTAATCCGTGATGTCGGACTCCATGTTCACTTCGAGCGGCAGCCAGTGCGCCTGGTTCTGCTTTTGGAAATACTCGAAGTACTGCGGGTATTCGAACGGCTTGTACACCTTGCGCGGCGTGAGAATGGGGCAGGAGCCGGCCAGCGGGCTTTCGGCCGTGGCGTCGGCGTCTGCCTGGCTGCGCGGCACCAGGTCCACGGCGTCGGCGTCCAACACGGCCTGGCGGTGCATGGCCTCCGGGAACTTGTGGCCCAACCAGCGGAAGATGTAGTCCACCACCGATTTGGCGTAGCGGATGTTGGGGTTTTCCGTGAAGCCCGACGGGTCGAAATGGACGTGGGAGAATTTCTCCACCAGGGTGCGCAGCGGCACGCCGTGCTGCAGGCCGATGGACACGGAGGTGGCCAGCGAGTCCAGCAGGCCGGACATGACGCTTCCCTCCTTGCTCATGGCGATGAAGATTTCCCCCGGCGAGCCGTCGTCGTACAAACCCACGGTGATATACCCCTTGTGCGAGCCGATCTGGAACTTGTGGGTGACGGCTTGGCGTTCGTCCGGCAGGCGGCGGCGGGAGGCCAAGGGCGGGCCGGCGCGGCGACCGGTTTTTTGCTCTTGGGTGAGCATGATGCCGAAGGAGCGGCCTGGGTCCGGGTCTTCCGTTTGGCGCAGGTACGCCGCGGCGACCAGCGGCAGGTTGCTGTCCACAATGGCCGCATGGGCGAATTGGCGCAGTTCCGGGGCGTCCGGCGTGCCGTGGCTGGCCAGGGACAGTTTGGCGATGGCTTCGTCCACCACGTGCAGGATCATCGACTCGCTGCGTTCGTCCGTGTGCCCGGCGGCGGCGAAAGCGGCGCGGATGGAGCGTTCAAAGCGCGGCGGGTCGAAGGGTTCGGTTTTGCCGTCGCGCATGCGGACCTCGCGAACGGACGTGAAATACAGGCGGCCGGCATGGCTGGCGGCGGCCGGCCCGGGAGCAGGGGCGTTCATAACCAAGGACGAAAGTGAACAGAGGGCGGCGGCATCTGTCTTCGCGGAATCAGGGCAGTCAAAAAACAATCCCCAATGCAGAGATGTTTCCAGCCAAAACGGAACGCGAACGAACCGTTCGAGCCATCGACGACGCTCCGTGAAGAGCGGGACCACGCGAGTGGTACTCCCACATTATAGTCCACGAAGCGCCTCGGGCAAACCGGCAAAAATACGGGCGTTCCGCCGTGTCTGTGGATAAAAAAACGCCCCGTGCGGGACGGGGCATTTCTTAAAATGGCATCGTCAAATTGATCTGTGCCGACGCGGCGGGTTTGGGGGTGAAATTCACCGGAATACCCTTGCGGCCGGAGAGACGGTCTTCGTACGCCAGGGCGCCGTACTTCAACCCGTATTCGTACACGTCCTTGGTGACTTTTACGTCGTCCAGGCAGTACGCCTTCACTTTTTCCTTTTCGCCGTTGCGCCACCATTCCACCGCCTGCAGGCCGTGGCCCGACTTGCGGTGCCCCACGCTGGCGGCGGCCACGTCGTCGAGCTTCAGGCGGAAGCCCAGGACCTTGTGGATTTCAGCGAGGATGTCCAACTGCGGGAGTTTCAGCAGGTCGCCGGGGTAGTAGTTGTTCATCACCGGCATGTCGAACCCGATGGTGTTGTAGCCGATGATGCGGTCGCAATGTTCGAGCCGCGGCCACAGTTCCTTCAGTTCATGCTCCTCGTAGCAGCGGTACTCGTCCGTTTCGTAAAAGTACACGCCCACCACGGAGATGACCAACTTGGTGTGGTCGTACGCGCCGACGTCTTGGAAGGTGTTCTGCGTCTCGATGTCGAGGACGATTTCTTTGGATGCCATAACGGCGGAAATGATAACACATTACGGGGCGCGTTCCTCCAGGAACAACTCTTTTGCCGCCTCCCACAGCTCGGGGCGGCCCTGTTCCTTCAGCAAATACCACCATTCCACGCCCCACAGGTACGCTTCCGGCAGGCCAGTCCGGCGGGCGTAGGCGGCGTTGGCGGCCAGGTCCCGGGGCGTGAAACGCTCCGCGAAGGCCGGGTCGCGCGGGTCCTCCCCGCCGGCGAACCACGGCTCGGCCTGCAGTTCGGAAACGACCACGTGCTCCACGAACGGCCGCACGAGCCACGCGCGCACGCGATAGAACGACGGCGGCACGGGATACGTGATGAAGCCGAAGAACGGGTTCCACGACCGGCGGTACATCGAAACGCCCAGCACGTCCGCCCGGCGGGCCAGCCCGGCCCAGGCCTGCAATTCCCCGCTGGCGGTGAGCTGCACGGGCTGCGCGGCAACGGCGCGGACGGCGGCGAGTTCGGCATCCAGCACGCGCCGCGGCATCGGCGGGCAATCGCCGAACCAGGTGAAGCCCGGTTCGTTCTCCACCTGCCAGCGCGCCACGGCCGGATGGTCCTTGAACCGTTCCGCGGCGGCGGCCACGTATTGCAGCAGGGCGGCTTCCATTTCCTCCGGCGGCAGACCGCGCGCCCAGGCGGGAATGTGGCATTCGGGCCAGCGCGGCACCCGCGCGCCCACCACCAACGTCACGTCCAGCCCGCGGTGGCCGGCATCCCACAGATACCAGTCCGCGTCGGTCCAATCGTACACGCCCTGCGTCCGTTCCACGTCGTCCCAATACAGCGGGAAGCGGATCGCCCGCACACCCAGGTCATCCAACATGGCGTGGTAGGCGGCTCCGGCGTCGAGTCCCAGCTGCCGGGCGTAATCAGGCGAGAACGTCACGCCCCAGCGCGGCGCGGATGACGGAAAGAACGATGCGACAACCAACGCTCCCGCCGCCAGAACCAACACGCCCCCTGCGGCCGCCGCCAACGCGACGCCGATGCGTTTCACGGAATGATGCATAGTCGAACCCTACGAAATCTCCTCCTTCTTCTCCCGCAGGAACAAAATCCAGCTTTCCGACAGGCGGATGGCGGCCTTGAACGGCGCCTCAATGAGGAAGTCCAGGAAGAACAGGAACACGTTGATCTTCGGGATGCGGATGGACAGCCAGCGGCCCGCGCGCACGATGGGCAGGAAGAAAATGTCCGCCATGATGGACAGGACGTTCCCGCTCGACTCGACGATCACCAGTTCCTTCACGCCGGAACGGATCTTCAGGCCGAAGAACGCGACCAGCGAAAGGAAGAACAGGAAGAGGGCGATGGAAAACGCGTTGAACTCCACCGCGCGCAGCCCGAGGATCAGCACGCCCGCCGTGAAGACGAACATCAGGGCGTACATGACGCGGAATACCGCCCCGCCCACGCCGTGGTCCCACGCGCCCAGCGGCTTGAGCACGGCCGTGAAGTCCCGCCCCGTCCCGATGATGGCGTGGACTTCCTCCAGGATTTTCTTGGTGTTGCGCTTTTCCGGGATGCGGGCGGACAAGCCGATGACAGCCAACAAGAGCGGCGGGACGAAAATGTTGATTAACAACGGATGCATGTGGACCTCGTCCAAGACCAGCCGTTCGTACGGGAATTCCACCAGCAGGGCCAGGAACATCTTGGTGAGGAACAGGAACGTCGCCGCGCGGAACACGCTGCGGAACAGGCTCTTGCGGAACAGGTCGTAGCGGCGCTCCGCGGCCTTGATGAGCGCCTTGTCCAACCACGCCGTATCGCGCATGGCCACGGCGGTGGAAAAGGCGTCCGGGTCGGCCTCCGCGACGTCGCGCAGGACGTGGAACACCACGGCATGCTTGCGCGCCAGGCGGTAGACCTGGTCGGCCGAGGGGTGGCGCAGTTGGCGTTCCACGGCGTCGATCACCGTGGGCAGCACGGCGGCGACTTCCCCGGGCAGCGGACCGGCCGGGTCGGCTTTCGGCCAGGACGGGTAGTAGAGCGTGAACAGGCGGAACCGCAGCGTGGGCGGATTGGACTTGGCCACCGCGCGATGTACGGCCATGTACAGCTGCACGTCGCGGTCCTCCTCCGCCACCATCGGGTTCGCCCATACCATGCGGCGCTTCAACTCCCGGTAGGCGACGCCCACCAGCGCTTCGTCGGCCATCGGCGGGTGGATGGCGTATTCCACCTCCGTGGACAGGACGTCCAACAGCCAGTCGAAGAGCTTGCCGGCGCGGCGTTCGTTCGCGCGGGCGGCGGTGAACAACGGCCGGTATTTCTCGAACACCGCGGCCACCGTGCCGACCATGGTTTCCGGCACCTGCTTGTTTGGGAGGTACCGCGCCCAAATCAATTCACGCAGCAGGTCGGCGGCCAGCGGGCGGGACGCTTCGTCTTCCACGCGGCGGCGCAGGATGCGGCGGATGGCGTTGCGGCGCATCAGGTGTTCTTCGTCGTACTCCAAGGAGTTGCGGACGGCCTCGTACGCGGAGGCGGCCGCGGCCACGGTGTCGCTCACGACGATGGTTTCCCCTTCGCGCGGCAACGAAGAACGCCGCGACGCGCGGATGGCGGACAACAGGGAGTCGAAGGGGGTGGACATAGGGAAACGCTAGACGATCAGCGGCAGGCTCGGCAGGACGCTCTTTCTTCCCAACACGATGTCCTCGATGCGGTAGGTGCCGTGGGTGGGGGCCTCCGCGTAGCCGTTCCAGGCCATGCGGGCCAATCCGCCGGAAGCGATCCAGTCGAACAGCCATTCATTGGTGTGTTTCGGGTCGCCCTGGGGGACGCCGCCGCCCACGTATTGCAGCCACGTCTGGTTGAACACCTCCTGGCTGCCGATGGGCGGGGCCATCACCACGGCGATGCCGGCGCCCGTATAGAACGACAATTCGCTGGGTTTCGTCCAGAGCACGTCCGTGGTTTCGAGCAAACGGGTGAATTCTTCGAAATAGGTCAGGCGGTCGGTGAAGATGGGGACCAGCAGGTGTTCGTCCAGCGCGCGGCCCAGGCCGAGGTCCGCGGCGGCCTTGCGATAGTACACCGCCACGTCCTTGCGCGTGCCCGCCGACAGGATGAAGCGCATTTCCCCGCGGGCGATCTTGTGCCGCAGCGAGGCCATGATTTCCACGCCCAGGCGGCGCTGGGCCCCCGCCCCGCCCACGCTATAGAGCACGGTGAGCGGATGGCGGCGCTTCGGCGGCTTGCAATGCTCCGCTCCCAGTTCGTTGCGCAGGGTCTGGGCGTAGCGCGTCGTGAAGATGCCTTCCGGGTCCAGGTTGCACACGCGCGCCATCAGCTGCTCTTTCAGCCGCCCGGCCTCCGGCCCGCCGATCAGCTGCTTGGGCAACGGAAAACCCGTGAGGACGATGTTTTCCTCCCGCACGCCGTAGAGTTTCAACCGTTCCTGCACGCGGCCGTTGCTAGCCACGTATTTGATGCGGCTGCGCTTCGGGTCCATGGGCGCCCAGCTGCGCGAAACGTCGGCGTCCGTGGTGATGCAATAAATGTCGCCCGGGTAATCGTGCTCCTCGGCGGCGAAGGCGGTGCTAAAAAACGTGGTGACCAGCGGCACCGGGTCCTTGGCCAGCGTTTCCACCAAATGCCGCCCGAAGCCGCGCCGGATGGCGTGGTAGATGGAACGGACCTGCAGGTTGGGCCGCGAGAGGTCGCGGCGCGGGTAAAACGGCGGAATGCGCTGGATGCGGTCCATCGCCCCGAACAGGCCGGGACCCAGCAACGGAATGGGCTTGAGCCGCGACACGATTTCATACAGCTGGCGCGTCTGCCGCCACGTTTTGCGGTCCGACGCGGGAATGCCCTTGTACGCGTTCGCCGTGACGATTTCCCCGCCGGACAGGTCGCGCAACGCGAAGGCGGCCCGGCTGTGGCCGTAGCCCATGTTCACGTCCAGCACCCATGCGCGGCGGCGCGTGCCCTGTTCCCCCATAGTCGCGCTTAGAAGAATGAGCGGTCCGGCGCCTTCACCACCAGGTCGTACGCTTCCTGCGCCGTGTCCACGAGCTGGTAGATATCCGGATCTTCGGGAGAAACGGTTTCGTATTCGCGCACCAGCCGTTCGTCCACCCATTTCAAGAACGGTCCCCAGAAGTCCTTCCCCACCAGGATGATGGGCAGCGGGTGCATTTTGCGCGTCTGCACCAGGGTGATGAGTTCCATGGCTTCGTCCAGCGTGCCGAACCCGCCCGGGAAGAATACGTAGGCCTGCGCGGCGGCGGCCAACATGACCTTGCGGGTGAAGAAATAATGGAAGCCGCGGCTGCGGGTGACGTACGGGTTGACGCGCTGCTCGCGCGGCAGCTCGATGTTGAGACCCAACGACGGCGCGCCCACTTCATACGCGCCGCGGTTGCCCGCTTCCATGATGCCGGGCCCTCCCCCGGTGATGACGGTGAACCCCGCCTTGCCGAGCATGCCGCCGAGCTTGCGCGCCTCCTCGTACCAGGGTGTCCCCGGCGGGAACCGCGCCGACCCGAAAATGCTCACCTCGCGTTCCGACGTGGCGAGAAATTCAAACCCCTCGACGATTTCCGCCATGATGCGGAACACGCGCCAGGTGACGTCGGATAATTTCTGCGGCAGCTCCGCCTCGTATGCGTTGTCTTCCGTTTCGGCAAAGGTGGGCGGCATGCGGCAGACGCCGTCCGGACAGTCTTCTACGCGGGGTTTTTGTTTCGCCATACGCCCGCATCATACCATGCGCGCGCCCTCCTTCACGAGCCAACGGTGCAAGGCCGCTGTGGCCACGACGTCGTCCTCGTTGTAATCCACGATGTCCTGCAGCACGCAGCGGTCGCCGGTTTCCAGCCAGCGTTCATACCAGAACACGCTTTGCGCGCCGCCCGCCTTTTGGTGCCGCCAGCGGTAGGCGAGGAACTTCGACTTGGCGATGTCCTTGATGGAGTAGAAATACAGCGGGAAGATCACGGAATCCTGGACGACCTTCGACAGGTCGACGTAGCGCTTGGCGAAGCGGCGGAAGCCGGGTGTGTCGCCATACTGCTTGGCCAGGCCCAGGGTGCGGGCGCGTTCGTAATCGGCGAAGTGGTACACGGCGAAGCCGTCGTCCGGCAGCAGCGCCGTCCACGCGAGGAAATCACGCCACAGGCGTTCCTGGTCTTCCGGCTGCTCGGCGAGGAAATACAGGAAGTAGCCGTCCTCGCCCTGGTCGCTCACGTGGCCGATGTTGGCGTAGCGCCGCTCCGGGTCGCCCACGATCCAAAAACCGAAGAGATATTCCACGGACAGGAACGGGTCGCCTTCAATGTCGAAATAGATTTCCAGCGGCGCCTCCGGCAGCTGTGGACGGGCCAACCAGTGCAGCTTGCCGTCCGTGAGCGACTGCGCCTGCCGTTTGATGCGGAGCAGTTCGTGCGTGGGCGCGTACGGGATTTTGCCCAGCGACGCCGGGTCCATGGCCGCCGCCTGCCGCACGGTGGCGATACCCGCCGCGCGCAATCCCACGGCCGCGCGCGGGTCCAAATCGTAAATCAGGGCGATGTCGTTCGCTTCTTCCGCCGTCCGCACGCATTCCTTGAACCACGGCGAATGCTTGCACTTGCTGGCCAGGCGCAGCGGGGGCTTCTCGCCGGCCAAAATCCGCGCCACGTCGTCGGCTTTTTTCTTCGTCTTCCGCACGAGGGCGTCCGTCAGGGTGAGCGGCACCCGTTCGTGGTCCACGTTCACAATGGCGGCTTCCTCGGGGAACGCGCCTTGGACCTGTTCCAACACGAGGGCGTAGAAGGCGAGCTGCAGCTGCTGGACGTCGTGGATGGAATGCGAGGACTTGATGTCCACGGGAACGTACAGCCAGTCCCCGAAGGCCGAACGCCCCGGGCGCTTTTCCAACAGGTCCGGCCGACCGCGCCACAACACCCCGCCGATTTCGGCCTGAAGCATGCCTTGGTAAATGAGCGGCGCGCCCTGGCGCATGAGCCGGAGCGTTTCGCGCGCGGCGACGTCCGGGTTCTTCGTAAGCACCGGCTGCAGGTCCAAGCCTTGGATGTAGTTCTCCTCGTGCACGACGCCCATCTCGAGCAGCTTCTGCGCCAGCTCCGGCATGTCGCCCTTGCGCGCCGGATCGCCGTAGCGGTCATACCAAAGCCAATGCGGGCAGGACGCATGCTGGAAGAACAGGGACGGCGTAAGAATGAGGTCGGGGGCGGGCATGCAAAAACCCTACACGATACGACCGCAACAAAAAAGCCCCGCCGTCCCGTGGGAACGGGAGGCGGGGTGCCGGGCCGTGCAGGCCGCGGCAAAGGGGAGGAAGGCAGACGCTAGGCGTTGCCGTGGCGGGGGAAGTGCTTGTCGGCGGTGCCGCCGAGCCCCCGCAGGTGCGTGATCTTGCGCAGCCGAGCCGCCTCGGCGGGCAGGACGACGGCCGCCAGGAACGCGGCGATGGCGTCGATGCTGGCCGACAGGCCCTCCCGGCGGACACGCATCTTCTGGTGCGCGACCACGGCGTCCTCGTAGACGCGGGTCGCGAGCGAGACGCTCACGCCGTTCTCCGGCCGGCTGACCAGGGTGGCCAGCTGCGCGGCGGCGTTCGAGACGTCGCCCTTGGCCAGGGCCTGGTGGACGCCCTCCAGGGACGCGTCCGGCATGGCCGGCACGCGCGACCGACGGGTGCGGAGCGACGACGCGTCGGCGTCACCCTTCCGGTCGTACGTGTCGCGGTTGCGACGGCGGCGGGGACCGTGGTGCTGCACGTTCTGCTCGTTCATGCGCTTCCTCCAGAAGCGTGGGCGTCCGTTTCCGGACGGCTCATCCGACGGGACAAGCCCCGGCAAAATACCCGAAAACCCGCGGCACGTCAAGCGTCGCCCGTCCGTCCGCCGCGTTCCGGCTCCCCGTCGTCCTTCTTGAACTTCACCGAAAACTGCGGGAGGTACCGCACGTTGTGCTCGTCGGTCAGTTCCACGGTTTCGTCCTTCATCAGCAAATTGAACGCCAGATCCGAAAGCAGTTCCTCGTTGGCCTTCAGTTCCACCTCAATGTCCTGCAGTTTCTGGCTGTCCCCGGGCGAAGCCTCGCGCACCTGGACCTCGATGGATTTCTTCTCGGCCTTCAAGGTCGCCATCTCGTCGGTCAACTGTTGGTAACGCTCGTGGTGGGACAATTCGTTCTTGAAGCCGTCCTTGAGTTCCTTGCGCTGCTTCTTAAGCAGGCGGATTTCGGCGTAGAGTTCCTGCAGGCGCATTTTGTCGGACATAGGAAGATTTGGGAGTGAAGCCCGGCCATGATACCACAATGCAAAAACCGCCCGGAGGCGGTTTTCAGGCGGCTTACGCCGTGAGCTTGGTGAGGTCGTAGACCTTGCCCTCGGCGTCCCACTTCTTGAGGGTGCGCAGGCCGCGGGGCGTGATTTGCACGACCACGGTGCGGCCGGTGGCCGGGTTGACCAGGCGGCGCTTCTGCAGGTTCGGGAAGATGCGGCGCTTGGTGTGGCGGTTGCTGTGGCTCACGTTGAAGCCGGTGCCAACCTTTTTGCCAGTTACGATGCAGGATTTCGTCATACGGGGATTGGGTAGAAGATGTGCGGGATGGTAGCAGGCCGGGTCGAACTTGGCAAGAGCCGGGCATACGCCTCCCGTCCCGATACCCTCTTCCAACCCGGTTCGGCCTCCTTCACGTCGGCCTCCCTCATGGTCGTCGGATCTCTGACGTTTGGGGCCGTGTAGATCCTCCGCCCAAGGTTGTCAGATGATATTGGGTCGGTCGGCGTTGCTCATAGCCCCAGCTTGTTCCCAATCGCCGCGCGCAATTCGTCCAGTCCCTGCCCCGTGGCGGCCGACACGCGGACGGCCGGCCAGCGCTCCGACGGCACGGCGCCGAGCGGCCCGTCCGTGCCGGGGGCCAGGCGGTCCGTTTTGTTCACCACCAGGAGGCGTGGCGCGTCCCCCGCGCCCAGACGTTCCAAAATGTCGTCCACCACGCGGATATGCTCCGGCGCGTGCGGGTCGGAGCCGTCCACCACGTGCAGCAACAGGTCCGCCGCCACCGCCTCGGACAACGTGGACGCAAAGGCGTTGAGCAGCTCCGGCGGCAACCGGCGGATGAAGCCGATCGTGTCCGAAATCAGCACTTCCCTTCCCGCTTGTCCCGACTGTCCCGGCTGGCCCACCTGCGGCAGGAACAGCTTGCCCACGCGCGTGTCCAGCGTGGCGAAAAGTTCGTCCGCGGCGTATTCCTTGCGCTTGGTGAGGGCGTTCAACAGCGTGGTCTTCCCCGCGTTCGTATACCCGACGATGGCCACGGTGGCCAGACCCTTGCGCTTGCGGGCGGCCTGGTGCCCCCGGCGCACGTTACGGTACTGCTCCAGTTTTTCCTTGATCTTTTCCTCGCGGGCGCGCAGGTGGCGCTTCATCAGTTCCGTGTTCGTTTCCCCCTGCCCGCCGATGGACGCCCCTCCCCCGCCCTGCCGGGACAGCTCCATGCCCATGCCGTAAATGCGCGGGCCCATGTGCCGGATGCTGGCCAGTTCGATTTCCAGCCGCGCCTCCGTAGTGCGCGCGTGCTTGGCGAAGATCTTGAGGATGAGGTCCAGCCGGTCCCACACCTGGATGCCCGCCTTGCCGAACGTTTCGCCCAGCAGATAGGCCTGGCGGGGCTTGAGCCGGTCGTTGATGACGATGAGCTTGGCGCCCAGGGCCTTGCCCTCTTCCGCCAAGGAATCCGCCTTGCCCGGCCCGATGAACGTGCGCGGATGCGGGCTGACGCGGCGCTGATACGTCTTCACCACGGCCACGCCGCCGTAGGTTTGCAGCAATTCGTCCAATTCCCGCAGGCGATCCAAACTCTCCGCGGCGGACATCTCCGGCGGAATCAGGTCGACGAGAATGGTGTTGGTAGCGGAAGGCATGGGCGTATCTTATGGGACATGAACGAAAAAACAAAATCCCCATCCGCACGCGGCGGAACGGGGATTTTGTGCATCCGGGAACGCGGCTCGGTTTAGAGCACGGCGTCCTTGGCGGCCTTGGCGACGCGGAATTTCACCACGGTCTTGGCCGCGATCTGGATCTGCTCGCCCGTGGCCGGGTTGCGGCCCATGCGGGCGGGGCGATGCACTTTCACCAGCTTGCCCAAGCCGGGCAGGGTGAACTCCCCGTTGGACTTCACTTCCTTGTAGGCGAGCGTGGTCAGCTTTTCCAAGAACGCGGACACGTCCTTCTTGGACAGGCCGGTGGATTCGGCGAGGACGCTCGTCATCTGACTCTTGGACATCTTGGCCATAGAAACGGAGGTTGTGGATAACCCTAAAGATTTACGCAAACAGTATAGCAAAGCCCGTAAAACGGGGCTATCCCTGATGGTCAAGAGCAGACCGTCAAGGGGAGGCGGCCGCGGGAGAGCCGGCGTCGGACAGCTCCCGATGCAGCCATGCGGCGCCCACGGCGGCGGATGCCGGCACGAAGAGATTGGCGCCCGGCAACATCAGGGCGAAGAACGTCGCGGTGCCCAACCCCAGCACTTCCCGCGCATGGCGGAAGCACCAGCGGCGGCGCTCCCGGAACGTCAGGCCGTACAGGTCGAAGGTGAAGTCGAGCGCGTCCAACCCGAGGAAACACGCGGTAAGAAGGAAGGCGCAGACGACGTACAGGACGGACCCCACGCCCGGCAGCAGGTGCAGAACAAGCAGACCCAGCTGCAATCCCAGCAGCCAGCCGACTTTCCCCAACGAATGAACCAGGCCGCGCCACGTCTGCTTCCACACGGGAACGCGCGGCAGCACCGCACCGTCCGCGCGGGCGACGCGTTCCGCCAAGGCGCCGTAAAAGGGCCCGTTCACCACGCCCGCCACCGCGATGAACACGGCCGTCCCAAACATCAGAATGGCCAACAACACGGCAACCACGATGATGACGGTCAGGACGACGGCCCACTGGGCGTCCGGCAGCCAGCCGGAGAAAAACCGGCCCACCAGCCGCCCGACAAGCCACAGAAACAAAACGAAGGCCGCCAAATTGATGGCGGCGGGAAGGGCGACCAAATGCCAGGCGCCCCGTTCGCGCCGCAGATACGCCGCACCATGCAGAAGCGCACGAGCGCCGTTACGGACGCGGCTGACCCGCGCGCGCGGGGGAGGCGGGACGGGCGGGAGCGGGAGAGGGGCGGCGTTTGCCGAAGACATAGGACAGAGCGCGTTGAAGGATGGGAACCATGTCCGCGTAACTGGACGTTCGCAACACGTTTTTGGCGTTCACCCATTTGGCTTCGTAAGCGTGCTGGGTCGGGTCGGGGCGCAAGGTGGCGTGTTCCGGCGCTTCGAACAGATAATAGTGGATGTCCTTGTGGACGAGCGCACCGCGCTTTTCGAAGCGGTCCCGGAACCAGATGTCGATCTTGCCGAGGTATTCGAGCAGACGCACCTGTTCCAACCCCAACTCTTCCAGCGTTTCGCGCGCGGCCGTTTCTTCCAAGGCCTCGCCCTCTTCCACATGGCCCTTGGGGAACGCCCACTTGCCGTAGGAGTCGAGCATGGTCGCGAAAAACACGCCGCGCGGGGTGCGCTTGAACACGATGCCGCCCGCCGAAATCTCCTGAATGGCCCGTTCGCGTTCCCCGCGCCGGTTAGCGTCCGGCGAGGGCGTCGCGAAGGATTTCAAAGGCTTTTTCTTTTTGTGCGTCCCGTTTTTCATGTAAGTCCTGTTCGGTGAATGCGACGGCGACGTCGGGCGCGATGCCCGACCCTTCGATGCTGCGGTCGTTGGGCGTGTGCCAGGCGGCGATGGTGATTTTCACGGACGAACCGTCTTGGAGCGGGACCAGGTCCTGCACCGACCCTTTGCCGAAGGTGGGCTGCCCCACCACCGTGGCCAGGCCGTGGTCTTGCAGGGCGCCGGCCAGGATTTCGGAGGCGGAAGCGGAGCCTTCGTCTACCAACACCACGGTGGGCAGGCCCGCCAACCGGGCCGCGCCGCGTCCGGCGAACACTTCGTTCACGCCGGGGCCTTTTTCCCGCACCACGGGCAGCGTGCCCGTCCATGCCGAGGCGATGTCCACGGCGGCGGAGAGCAACCCGCCGGGATTCCCCCGCAGGTCCACCACCAGCCCGCGCGCGCCGGAGGCCAGGACGTCGTTCACCGCCTGGGTGAACAGACGCGGCGTGTCCGGGCCGAACAGGGCGACGCTGATAACGGCGATGCCGGGTTCTTCGTCCACCTTCCACGTGACGCTCTCCACCGTGATTTTATCCCGCGTGATGGCGTGGGACACGGGTTCGGCGTCCCCGCGGCGGACAAGCAGCGCCACGGGGGTTCCCCGTTCTCCGCGGATGAGACGCACGGCTTCCCCCACCAGCAGGCCGTCCGTGGAGGTGTCGTCGATGGCGAGGATGTGGTCTCCGGGGCGCAGGCCCGCGCGTTCCGCCGGCGTGCCCGGCAAGGGGGAAACGATTTGCAGCTGGCCGTCCCGCACGGCGATTTCCGCGCCGATGCCGTCGAAGGCGCCTTCCAAATCATCGGCGAACTGGCGGGATTCCTGCGGGTCCAAAAAGACCGTGTACGGATCGTCCACGCTGGCCACCAGGCCCTTCACGGCACCGTAGTACAAATCCTCGTCCGACAACGGCTGGTAGAACCGGTTTTTCAACAGCGACCACGTCTGCCAAAACGGCGCGAAGTCCACTTCTTGTTCCGTGCCGCCTTGGGCGTACGCGGCGGGCAGGCCGTCATACGGCGCAGCGGGAACGGTAAAGCGCCCGATGAACGTTCCCACGGCGAAAGACAGCGCCACGGCAAGCAAAAGGGCCGCCGTCTGGGGCGGACGCGACGGGCGGCGCGAAGCGAAAGACGGAAGACCGAACATGGCCTTCAGGATACGCGACGGCGGAGGGGGCGTCAAAACGCCGCGCGCCCACGGCGCAAACGTGGCGCAAACGCCGCAAATCGCGTTAGAATGCCGCCGTATGCATCCGCTTGCGCGCCGCGTGCTGTTTCTCCTGTTTTTGGGCGGCTTTTTGGTAGCCGCGCCCGCCGTCGTTCTCTATACGTCCGGCTACCGCCTGAACCCGGGCGGTGGGTTCGTGCAGACCGGCGTGCTGTCCGTGGAAACGGTCCCCACCGGGGCGCGGGTGCGCGTGGACGGCCGCCTGCTGGCAGGTTCCACGCCCCTCGTGGTCCAAAACGTCGTGCCCGGAATGCGCGACATCGAAATAGAGCGCGCCGGATATCTGCCCTGGCGCAAACGCCTGCCGGTCCGCAGCCGGGAAACGACCTTCGTGAACCGCACCGTGCTGTACGCTGATGCACCGGCCGTCCTGGCATCCCCCGCCGACGTGTCCGGCGCCGCGGCCGACCCAGGCGCGGAACGCACGGCCTTCTCCCGTTCCCAAGGCGTCTGGACGGAAGTGTGGACGCACGAAGGAACCACGGGCACGGAACGGCTGATCGCCCGTCTGCCGGGCGGCGCCGCGGCCGGGACCGTGTCCCTCAGCTGGTCGCCGAACGGGTCGGCCCTGGCCGTCTACGAAAACGGCGCCGTGTCCCTCGTGGATGTGCGCACGGGGCGGCGCACGGAACCGCCGCCGGGCCGCCCGCTCGGCTGGGACGCCGGCGCCGGCGCCCGCTTCCTGACGACGGACGAAAACGGCATCGCCGCCACGGACGCCGCGAGCGGTGCAAGCGCCGCCTTCGCCCCACCGGCGGCCGCGGCCGTTTCCACCCCGTCGGGCGTCATCCTGGTGCAGCCGACGAACGAACACGTCGCCCTGGCCCGACAACGAACGTCGGATCCGCCGGCCATCATCGCCTATCTGCCGCTCGGGGATTGGCGCTTCGCCCCCGCCCCCGCCGGCGTGCTCCTGCTGCACGACGCCGCGCGCGAACGCCTGGCCGTCGTGGACCCATCCGGCACGCGCGCCCCGCTCTTGAACGTCCGGGCCGTACGGTGGGTGTGGGAACCCAACGGCCGCCGCCTGCTGTACAGCGACGGCTACGACCTGCACGTGTTCGACCCCGCCGGCACCGACGAAATGCTCACCCGTCTGTCGGAACCCATCACCGGGCTGGCCTGGCATCCGGCCGGAACGACCGTGCTCTTCACCCAGCACACCCGCCTCGCCGCCGTGGAACTCGACGGCCGCGGCGGACGTCCCATCCTGTCCTTGGCCGACGGCGAAGGGCTGGCCGAACCCTGGCTGGACCGCCGTGGACGCGCCGTGTTCTTCTTCGGCACCGTGGACGGACAAACCGGCTTGTTCCAACGCCCCGTCGTCCGATAAAAAACACCCCGCTCAGCGGGGTGTTTTTCTGATGCCTCAGGAATCATCTTCGTCGTCTTCGTCCTGCGGCGGAATGTCTGATTCGTCTGCAGGTTCTTCCTGCTCAGGTGTTTCCTCTTCGGAATCTTCTGGCTCCGTTTCGTCCGTGGATTCTTCTGCTGCGGGTTCTTCTTGTTCTTCTGTTGATTCTTCCTCTTCCGCGGGGGAATCGGACAAGGGAGGGTCGTCAGACGGATCGGTTGGTTCGTGTTCGGCGGGCGGTTCTTCTTGAGGTTCGTCCTCCGGGGCGTCCGCGGGCTGGTCGAACTCATCCGTTGGTTGTTCGGGTTCCTCCGCGGGCGGGTCGTCGGAGGGGATGAAGGCGCCGTCGGGCGGGGGGAGCGGGGAGGCTCCCTTGCGGAAGGCGTACACCACCCAATCGAACGTGGTGTCCGACCCTTCCCCGAAGCGCTGGGCCGTGAATCCGTTGTGATCCTTTTGGGAAACGTACAGGGCCACCGGACCGTTCGGCGTGACCACCACCTGCAGGTCGCTTCCCGTTTCAATCACATCATCAAACCAGGGGTCCACGTCGGCGAAGGAGACGTGGGCGGTGCCG
>CAZCMI010000014.1:0-22710 GCA_964499955.1 uncultured Gammaproteobacteria bacterium | reverse complement strand
GGAATGAGAAATACGAAAGATGCCCGTCAACCGCGACGACCTGGAGCGGATACAGGACCAGCCCCGCAAGAAACGCCGCGGAGACGCCCGCGCCGAGCACGCACAAAAAGAACAGGAGGCGGCGCCGGACGGGATCGGTTTCCATCTGGCGCACGGCAAGCGGCACGTAAACGGGCCAGCCCAAATACGCGAAGAGCAGGAAGGCGAACCCGAGCGCGGGGTTCGCGCCTCCGCCGTGCGTGACCGCGAGCCACTGCAGGCCTTCAAGCGCCTGCTGCGCGGCGAACAACAAGGGGATGGCCGCGTAGAGCCGGTTCTCCGGCTTCGATCGGACGGCCGAAGCGGCACCCGCCGCGGCAAGAACACCGGACGCGGCGAAACTGGCGGGGGCGGAGAAACACATGTGTTGGCATTATACATCATCTATGGACATCACGACGTTTGAACGGCTCGTGGCCGAGGTCTTGGACGCCATGCCCGAACGGGTGTTGGCGCAGCTCGACAACGTGGCCTTCTTGGTGGAGCCGCGCAGCGAAGATGGCGAACGCCTGGGCGAATACCGCGGCGTGCCGCGCGTGGAACGCCACGACGCCGACATCGCCCCCTTCCCCGACCAGATCGTGCTGTACCACGAGGACATCGTGGACGAATGCGAGGGGGACCCGGCCGCCGTCCGGGAAGAAGTCGAGCGCACGCTCTGGCACGAAATCGCCCACCACCTCGGCTGGGACGACGACGTCCTGCACAAGGTGGAAACGAAAAAAGGATGGCGCTAAACTACCGGCATATGTCTGACCGCCCCCGCATGCACGACCGTTATCGCCAACGCATCGAAACCATTTTGGAAGGAACCGGGGTCGCCCTGGACGGGCCTCACCCGTGGGATATCCGGGTGAACGACCCGCGCTTTTTCGCCCGCGTGCTCAGCCAGGGCACCCTGGGCCTGGGCGAATCCTACATGGACGGCTGGTGGGACTGCGCGCAGCTGGACGAAGCCATCACCCGCCTGCTGCGTTCCGACGCCCGCGCGAAATTGCGCCCCACGCCCGCCGTGGTCTTCGACGCCCTGGCGGCGCGCCTCGGCAATTTGCAAACGCCTTCCCGCGCCTTTGAAGTCGGCGAGAAGCACTACGACGCCGGCAACGACCTCTACGCCGCCATGCTCGACCGCCGCATGACGTACACCTGCGGCTACTGGAAGGACGTACCCGCCGAGCGACAGGGCCCCGCCGGCCTCGACGAAGCGCAGGAAGCCAAACTGGACCTCGTCTGCCGCAAGATCGGCCTGAAGAAGGGCGACCGCGTGCTGGACATCGGCTGCGGCTGGGGCAGCTTCGCCCAATTCGCCGCGGAGAAATACGGGGCGTCCGTGGTCGGTCTGACCATCTCGAAAGAACAGGCGGCGCTGGCACGCGAACGCTGCGCCGGGCTGCCCGTGGAGGTCCGCCTGCAGGACTATCGCGACGTGAACGAAACGTTCGACCATATCGTTTCCCTCGGCATGTTCGAACACGTCGGCCACAAGAACTACCGCGCGTATTTCGAGGTCGTGCGCCGATGCCTGAAGGACGGCGGCCTGTTCCTGCTGCACACCATCGGCGGGCTGCGCTCCGTCCGCACCACGGATCCGTGGATCGACCGCTACATTTTCCCGAATTCCATGCTGCCGTCCGCCAAGCAAATCGCGGCGGCGTCGGAAGGCCTGTTCGTCATGGAGGACTGGCACAATTTTTCCGCCGACTACGACAAGACGCTGATGGCCTGGCACGCGAACGTGGACGCGGCCTGGTCCCGTCTGCAGACATACGACGAACGCTTCCGCCGCATGTGGCGCTACTACCTGCTCGCCTGCGCCGGCTCGTTCCGCTCCCGCAAGAACCAGCTTTGGCAGATCGTCTTCTCGAAGGACGGCGTGCCGGGCGGGTACGCGTCGATACGGTAATGCGGCAAAAGGAAAAACCGCCCCCGTGAGAGGGCGGTTTTCGTTACTCCTTCAAATGTTCCGCCAAGAAGGCCAGCGTCTTGGCCCAGGCGTCCGCCGTTTCATCCGGCGCATAGGCCGCGCCGGACGGGTTGGCGAAGGCATGGCCCACGCCCGGGTACACGTACACGTCGTGCACCACGCCCGCTTCGTCCAAGGCCAGGTCGAACGCCTGCACGCTTTCCACGGGAATGGACGCGTCCTCTTCCCCGAAGATGCCCAGCACCGGCGAGGAAATGGCCCGCAGTTCGTCCGCGTCCGTCACGAGGCGGCCATAGTAAATCACCGTGGCGTCCAGTGGCTCGTTCAACGCCAGTTGCAGCGTCTGCCCGCCGCCGAAGCACCAGCCGAGCGACGCGACCTTGCCCGCGCCCCGGTCTTCCAAAAACGCCTTGGCCGCCTGCAGGTTCTGCACGGCCGCGGCCTGGTCCAACCCGCCCGAAAGCGCGCGGGCCTGATCCGGCGTTTCCGCAACCTCGCCGTACAAGTCCACGGCCAGCACGGCATACCCTTGGGCGGCCAGGGTCTCGGCCATGTCTTTGATCTGCTCGTTGAGGCCCCACCATTCGTGGACCATCACCACGCCGGGCCAGTCGCCGTCTTCGACCGGGCGGACGTACCGTCCCATAACGCCGGAGAAATACGCGACGTCTTCGGTGAACACCTCCAACCCCGTTTCTTCTTCCAACAACGCGCCGTTCGTTTCCGTGGGCGCGGCGTCATCCCCCGGCGGCGGAGGAACGTCGGCGGGAGCGGGAGCTTCGGCGGCCAGGAAACGGAACAGGAGCAGGATGGCGAGGACGGCGGCGAAGACCCACACGAGCCATTGGCCGCGCCGCGGGGTTCCGTCCGAGGCCGTTGGCGAACGGCGGCATTTCCGTTATGATTTCCCCTACTTGTTTTTTAACCGTTCGTCCTGTGAATAAGAACGTCCTCATTCCCGTCGCCATGCTCGGTGGCATCGTCTTGATCGGCGCCATCGCCTACGCCTGGGTGGTTTCCCCCACCAAGGCCCCGTCCGACTTCCCGCCCCCGGCCGCGCCCGTGGAAGAAGAGGAAGAAACGGAACGCCCCGAAGGCCTGGCGCGCTATGAAATCGCCTCCGGTTCCACCGTGACGTTCGAGTTGAACGAAATCTTGCGCGGCGAACCCACGAACGTCGTCGGTGTGTCCGACGCCGTTTCCGGCGGCCTGCTCTTCACCCCGGACGACGTTTCCGCCACGCGCTTCGACACGCTGTACGTCAACGCCCGCACCTTCGTCACGGACACGGAGCAGCGCAACAACGCCATCCGCCGCCTGATTCTGAAAACGGAAGACGACGCCAACGAGTTCATCGTCCTGCGCGATATCCGCGTGGAAGCCGCGCCGGAAGAACCCGTCGTTCCCGGCCAGCCGTTCACGTTCACCATGGCCGGCCCGCTGACCATTTCCGGCGTCACGCACGACACCGGCTTCGACGTCACGGCCGTCCTCACGGACGACGGCACGCTGGAAGGCACGGCCACCACGACCCTCTTCTACGAGGAATTCGGCCTGTTCATCCCGGACTTCCCCTTCCTCGCCAACGTGGAAAAGGAACTGGACGTGCGCATTGATTTCGTCGCCGCGCCGCAATCCTAACGAGCGAACAACCGGCCGGCTATGCGCGTTCCCACCCGCAAATCGGAAGAAGACCGACGCGCCCTGCAGGACGAACCGGACCGGCACCTCACCCCGGCGGCCATCGAACGGCTGAAGCGCCAGCTGGCCGACGCGGAACGCGCCATTCCCGCCGCCAAGGCCGAATTGCAGCGCGCGCAGGAAATGGGCGACCTGTCCGAGAACTTCGGCTATCAGGAAGCCAAGGCGCAGTTGCGCCGGTTGAACGCGCGCGTCATCACGCTGGCGGACCGCATCGCCCAGGCCGTGCCCATCACGGCGGGAACGGCCGACGGCACGGTCACCATCGGCTCCACCGTCACGGTGGAAACGAACGAACGCCGGTTCACCTTCGAAATCCTCGGCTCGCTGGAAACGGACCCGGGGCGCGGACGCATTTCCCACCGCTCGCCGCTGGGCGCCGCGCTTCTCGGCAAACAGGAAGGAGACGAACTCACCGTCCCGGCGAACGACCGCAACATCACGTACCGGGTGATGGACGTGCGGTGAAGGCCGAATCAAAACGCCCCCGCGAGGGAGGCGTTTTTGCTTGTCAGAACAAGTGGGTTGGCAGCCGTTCGATGGGCACGGTGAGGCGGTAGCGCCAGTTCGGATCGCCGACGGGCCGCTCCGTGCCGGGGACGTTGATCCGGTCGTCCGTGAGCAGCCAGTCCTGGATCGGCACGAGCACGAATGCCGCGGACGAGCGGAGGACGGCTTCGCGCAGGCGGCGGGCCAAGATCCGGGGATCGTCGGACGCGCGGACACCCACGGCCTTTGCCAGCACGCGCCGTTCGGCGGACGTCAGCTTGCGGACGTAGCCGAACAGGGTGTCCGTATCGTGCGTGCTGGTCAGGGCGACGGTGCGGCGCGGGTACGAGGCGGTGTCGGCATAATACGGCACCACTTCGCCCAGCTGTTCGTTGTAGGCGAAGCGCAGGATGCGGATGCCGGGCACGTGGAACGCCCGCAGGGTTTGGTGCAGCTCGTGCATGCGGCCGCCGGCGTCCTCGGCGTACGCGTGCAGGCCGAGCGCATGGCAATACGCGAGCAACTCCCGCAACACGGCCGCGCCGGGCCCGGGCCGCAAGCGGTCCGCGTCCGCGTTGCCGGGCACCAAGGCGCCGTATTGGAAGAAGCCGGCGGAAAAATCCAAGCGGACCATGTCGTACAATTCCGCCGCATGCCGCAGGCGCAGCCGCCACACCCGCATCGCCGCGGGACGGCCGAACAGGCTCCACCGGTAGAGCGGATGTCCCCACATCTGCCGGCCGTAATGCGAACGGGGGCCGTCGATCACGCCGGAAACGCGCGGAAGCGTCCCGTCCGCGCGCACGTCGAACGCGCGGCGGTTCGCCCAGACGAGCGGGCTTTGCAACGGCAGGTAAAACGAAACGTCCCCCGCCAGGTTGATGCCGCGCGCCGCACGGCGCAGGTCGGCGAACGCCGTATGCGCGCGCCACTGATCGTCCGCGTGCCGCTGGATTTCGGCCGCGAGTTCGCGCTTCCACCGCCGCAGGGCCGCGGGCCTCCGGACGCGGATATCCCGGTTCCACGCCGTCCAATCGTCCGTGCCGAACCGATCGCGCAGCGCGCAGAACAACGCGTAGTCCGGCAACCAATCCGCATGCGCTTCGGCGAAGGCGGCGCGCTGTTTCTCCGTCGGCGTCCGCCCGGACCACGGTTTGGCGAGATACGACGGGTCGATGCCGACGCCATACCCCTTGTACGGTGACGGCACGCGCGCGGACGAAGAACCCGGTTCCAAATGCGTTTCGGCAAGCGGGAGCATCTGCCACAACCCCTGCTTCGTGCGCCGCAGCCATTCGACAAAAACAAGCGCCGTCGCGAACGTCCCGCGCCGCTCACGCGGCAAGGACGCGCTGCGAAGCGCCGAAAGCGGTGCGAACGTGCCAACGCGGGTTCGCATAACGCGGTTCAGTGTACGGGTTCCCGCCGCGCGACGCAATCATGCGCGTTCCGACGGATGGACGAAGGGCAAAAATTCGCGTATGATCCAGGCGCATGAAGATCCTGTTCCTCGCCGCCGAGGTCGCGCCGTACGCGTCCGTCGGCGGTCTCTCGCAAGTGATGTATTTCCTGCCCCGATCGCTGATCCGGCGCGGGCACGATGCCCGCGTGTTTACCGCTCGGTACGGCATCATGGACCAGCCGGCCGCGGGCGCAGCACCGTGGAGCTTCGTCCAAGACGAAGCGCGTCTTGATGTTCCCGTCGCGCACGACAACGGCACGGACGAACCCAACGCCGAGCGCACGGCGACGGACACCTTGCGGGAACGGGCGGCCCTGGAATACGGCGGAGCGGCCGCCACGCAAAACGGCACGCCCGCCCCTGAGGAAGGCGGTAAATTCCTGGGCGAAATCCCCTGTACGGTTTCACGCATCGTTCCGTCGAAATCCGACGCCCCGGCCTATTTCCTCGAAAACCCGGAATATTTCGGCCTGCGATCGGGCGTGTTCGGCTATGCCGACGACCACACGCGCTTCGCCCTGCTGTCCAAGGGCTGCCTCGAATGGCTCAAGCGCCAGCGGGAACGCCTCGACGCCGGCGAAGACGACGCCTGGTGGCCGGACGTCATCCACTGCCACGATTGGCACACCTCGTATTTCATCGACCTCGCCCGCCGCGACGAACGCTACCGTTCCCTGCTCGCCGACGTATCCGTCGTACTGACGGTGCATAATTTCCGGTACCAAGGAACGGCCGACTTCCGCGCGCAAACCGAATCCCAGCGCGACGACGGCCATCTGCCGCTGGCCGCGCTCACGGCCAAGGCCCTGCAGGCGCAAAACCCGCTGCGCCGCGGTTTGCTGTACGCCGACGCCATCACGACGGTCAGCCCCACCCACGCGGTGGAAGTGCTCACGCCCGAATACGCCGAAGGATTGAACGATACGCTGCAGGCCGTCCGCGGCAAGTTGAGCGGCATCCTGAACGGCGTGGACGTAAAGGAATTCGACCCGTCCAAGGACCCGCACGTCAAACGGCGCTTCACCAAACGGCGTTTCACCGCCGCCCGCGCGTTGAACAAGCGGCACCTGCAAGGCCTCTTCAACCTGCCCGTGGACGAAACCCGGCCGCTGCTGGGCTTCGTCGGGCGCCTCACGCCGCAAAAGGGCGTCGACCTGCTGTTGGAAGCCCTGCCCCCGCTGCTCAGCGAACGCCCCGCCGTCCAAGTGGCCCTTCTCGGTTCCGGCGAAGAACGCTTTAGCAACGGCCTGCAGCAATTGCAGGAACGCTTCCCGGAACAGGTGGGCCTGCACCTGCGCGCGGATTTCCGCCTGCCCCGAAACATCTTCGCGGGGGCCGACGTCCTGCTCGTGCCCAGCGCCTTCGAGCCGGGCGGCATCGTCGCGCTGGAAGCCCTGCGTTATGGCGCGCTGCCGCTGGTGCGCCGCACGGGCGGGCTGAACGACAGCGTGAAGGACTTCGATCCGTCCACGCGCGCGGGCAACGGGTTTTCCTTCCGCCGGAAGGACGCGTGGTCGCTGTACGGCGCCATCGTGGAAGCCCTCACCCTCTACCGCCAACGCCCGTTGTGGGAGCGCGCCGTGGGCAACGCCCTGGCTTCCGACTTCTCCTGGGACCACGCCGCGGAAGAATACGAAGCGTGGTATGCCGACGCCAAAACATCCCGCCTCCGTACGTAAGCCCGCTATGCCTTTTCCTTCTTTTTCCGAACCCGAACACGTTTCCTGGTTCGCCGGCTGGCGCTCCTCGCCCGAACGCGCGCGGCTGGCCAAACGGCCCGTCGCCTACTTCTGCGCGGAATACGCGCTCGACGACCGCATCCCCGCCTACGCCGGCGGGTTGGGCGTGTTGGCGGGCGACGTCGTGCGGGAAGCCGCGGACCGCAAATTTCCCCTGGTGGGCGTCGGCCTGTTCTACCGCCAAGGATACGTCTGCCCCGTCCGCACGCCCGGCGGCCAACTGGTGGAACGCTGTGTGGACCACGATCCCAAGGCCTTGGGGTTGAAACCCGTCCTGGCTGGGCGCGTCCCGGCGCGGGCGCGCGTCACCGTCCAGGACCGCGTGGTGGAAATCGCCGCGTGGGAGTGGCGGCGCGGCGACGTGCGCGTCTTTCTGTTGGACACGAATCTGCCGGAAAACGACCCGGCCGACCGCGCCATCACCAACCGCCTGTACGTTTCCGACAAGGAAACCCGCCTGAAGCAGGAAATCATCCTGGGCATCGGCGGGCTGCGGATGCTGGATGCCGTGGGCGTTTCCCCGTCCGTCTTCCACCTCAACGAAGGCCACTCGGCCTTGCTGGGCGTGGAACTGGTGCGCCGCTACATGGAAGAACGCAGGCTCGCCTTCGACGAAGCCCTGCAATTCGCCCGCCGCCGCGTCGTGCTGACCAACCACACGCTGGTGCCGGCCGGCCACGAAGTCTACGACACCGACCTCGTCGGCCTGCTGCTTGCGAAATACGCGGAAGAACTGGCCGTGCCGATCCAAGACCTCATGCGCCTGGGCCTGGTGCACGAATCCAGCTCGTTCTCCATGACGTCGCTGGCCCTGCGGTTGTCCGGCGTGGTGAACGCGGTCAGCAAGCTGCACGCCATCAAGGCGCGCGACATCTGGCGGGACCATCCCATGGCACCGGTCACCAACGGCATCCACCTTCCCACCTGGGACCGCGTCGGGAACGGCGCGAGTGCGCCCGGCGCGTTTTGGCGCAAGCACCAGACGTCCAAGACGGCGCTGCTGGAACGCATCCGCGAGCGGACGGGGCGCGACTGGCCCGCGGACGCCCTGCTCATCGGCTGGGCGCGGCGCATCGTGCCGTACAAGCGGCCCATGGACCTGTTCGCGGACCGGGAACGCTTCGCCGCGTTGGCCCGCTCCACGGACCGGCCCATCCGGGTCGTATTTGCCGGCCACCCCCATCCCGACGACCAGGACGGCATGGCGCTGCGGGACGCGTTGTGCGGCGCAATCGACGGCGACCTGAAGGACGTGGCCGCCTTCCTGCCCGACTACAACATGGAAGTGGCGGAAGAACTGACGTCCGGCTGCGACATCTGGCTGAACACGCCCGTCGTGGGGTTCGAAGCCTGCGGCACCAGCGGCATGAAAGCGGCATTGAACGGCGTACTGCCCTGCACCGCCAAGGACGGTTGGGCGTACGAGGCCGACCTGGACGGCGCCGGCTGGGCGCTCGCGGGCGACCACCGCGCCACGGACGTCTTGGACGTATTGGAACGGGACGTCCTTCCCGCCTACTATGAAAACCGAAACGCCCGGGGCGTGCCCGAGCGTTGGGAAGAGATGATGCGCGCCTCCCGCGCGATGATCCTCGATCGCTTCAGCGCCACGCGCATGCTGCGCGAATACGCCGAGACGCTGTATACGTAACGCCTCCCGACCCGACATCCTCTTCCAACCCGGTTCGGCCTCCTTCACGTCGGCCTCCCTCATGGTCGTCGGATCTCTGACATTGGGAGCCGCGTAGATCCTCCGACCAAGGTTGTCAGATGATATCGGGTCGGTCGGCGCTCTTGCCTACGCGCGGATCGCCGCGGCGACGGCCGGCACCACGCGCGGATCGAAGGGATCCGGCAGGATATGTTCCGCGGACGGCTCTTCCACGCAGGCGGCCAGGTTCTCGGCCGCGCGCAGCAGCATGGACGTTTCGAACCGCCGCACGCCGTGGTCCAGCGCCCCGCGGAAGATGCCGGGGAACGCCAGGACGTTGTTCACCTGGTTGGGGAAGTCCGACCGGCCCGTGGCCACCACGGACGCGCCCGCGGCCTGGGCCTCGCCGGGCAGGATTTCCGGTTCAGGATTGGCCATGGCGAAGACGATCGGCCCCGGGTTCATTGTCCGCACAAGGTCGGCCGTAAGCGCTCCCTGTACGCTGACGCCGATGAAGACGTCCGCGCCGCGCAGCGCCTCCGCCAGCCCACCTTCCACGTCGCGCGGGTTCGTGCGTTCGGCCAGCGCGCGTTTCGGCGCGTTCAAGTCCGCCCGTCCGCGCGAAACGACACCCCGGCTGTCACAAACCGTGACGTCGGCGAAGCCGTACGCCAAGAGCAATTCCGCCACGGCCGTTCCCGCCGCCCCCGCGCCGCTCACCACCACGCGCGCCTCCACGGCGGCCAGCCCGCGCACCTTCAGCGCGTTGATCAACCCGGCCAGCACCACCGTGGCCGTGCCGCGCTGGTCGTCGTGCAAAACGGGAATGTCCAATTCCTCCGCCAGCCGGTCTTCGATTTCAAAACACCGCGGCGCGGAAATGTCTTCCAAGTTGATGCCGCCGAACCCCGGCGCCAGCGCCTTCACGATCCGGACGATTTCGTCCGGGTCTTTCGTATCCAAACACACGGGCACGGCATCCACGCCGGCGAAGTGCTTGAACAACGCCACCTTCCCTTCCATCACCGGCAGGGCCGCCTCGGGGCCGATGTCGCCCAACCCCAACACCGCCGTTCCGTCCGTCACCACAGCAACGGTGTTCGCCTTCATGGTGTACCGGCGCGCCAGCGACGGGTCCTTGGCGATGGCCGCGCTCACGGCCCCCACGCCCGGCGTGTACGCCACGGCTAAATCTTCCTTCGTTTCCAACGGCACCTTCACGGCCGTGCCGATTTTTCCGTGATGGGTTTCGTGCAATTCCAAGGCGCGTTTCGCAAAATCAGGCATATTCTTTATCCCTTCTCCTTTTTCGGCCGAGCAAAGCGGTCCGTCCGCTTTGCGCCGAGGGAATAATTGATGACGGTGGTAATGGTGCCGTTGGGAATGAATACCAAGTTGCCGTCCCCGTCGCGCACCACCGTAGTGCGGATGCTCATTTTGTACACCCGGCCTTCCGTCAGGCCGATCTTCACGCGGTCGCCGACGGCGAATTGGTTTTCCGCGAAAATGAAGACGCCGGCAAAGAGGTCTTTGATCAAGGTTTGCGCGCCGAAGCCGATGCCGAAGCCCAGCACGCTGGCGCCGGCCAGAATGGGCATGGGATCCACGCCCAGCAGGCGCAGCACCATGACGCCGCCGACCAGGATCAGCGCAACGTTGCCCGTGGCGGACACAAGGTCTGCCAAGGTGCGGGCGCGTTTTTCCCGGCCCGATATCTGTTCGTCGTTGCCGTCCTCGCCGCGGCGGATGATGCGGCGCACGGCCACGGACAACAGCAGGCGGCCGCCGAACACGATGGCGAAAATCCAGAACAAACTCCAGCCGTTCTCCACGAGAAACAGACGGATGGCTTCGCGCAACACGGAAAGAATGTCCATACGGTTCATGACGTCCGGTTAGTCTCCCCATCCGGCGAGGCGGCGCAGTTCGTCGCGGCGGGCTTCGAACGCCGGGCGGTGTTCGTCGGCGATCGGATCGCCCGAGGGGAACTGCACTTCCAGCGGGTTCACCAGGACGCCGTTGTACGTCACCTCGTAGTGCAGGTGCGGACCCGTGGACCAGCCGGTGCTGCCCACATAGCCGATCACCTGCCCCTGCGTGACGCGCGCCCCGGCCGCGATGCCCGTGGCATAGCGGCTCAAGTGGGCGTAGTTGGTGCCGTAGGTCGCGTTGTGGCGGATCTTGATGAAGTTGCCGTAGCCGCCGCTCCACCCGGCAAACGTGACCGTGCCGTCCGCCACGGCCATGATGGGCGTGCCCATGGGTGCCGCGTAGTCGATGGCGCGGTGCGGCGAGTTCGTTTGCGTGATGGGATGGAACCGGGAATACGTATACCCGGAGGAGATGCGGGAATAGGAGAGCGGCGCGCGCAGGAACGCGCGCACCAAGGACGCGCCCTCGACGTCGTAGTAACTCCACTTCCCTTCCTGTTCGAAGGAATAGGCCTCGGACCGGCGCCCGGCGTTGGTGAAACTCGCCGCCAGCACGCGGCCCGGCCCGGCGTCCCGGCCGTCGCGCGTGCGGGCTTCGTACAGGATTTGGAAGGTGTCGCCCTGGCGGGTCTGCGTGGCGAAGTCGATGCTCCAGGCGAAGGCGTTGACCATGTTCACCACGGCGGCTTCCGGAATGCCGGCGTTCAACGCGGCCGCGAACAGGGACGTTTCCACCGTCCCTTCCTTCGTGACGACGGCGACGTCGTATTCGATGGGTTCTTCCCGCGCCGTCCACCCGCCCGTCTCCCCCGGCTCAACGATGATGGCGCGCTCGGCGTCCGGTTCGTACACGAGCCGCAGGGGCGTGCCGTCCAACCGCTCTTCCCAACGCAACGCCCGGCCCACGCGGATGCGGGCGAAATCGTACGTGTCTTCCGCCGACGCCAGGATGGACATGGCCGTTGCATAGGACAAGCCGAATTCCTGCACGGCCTTGGCGAAGGTGTCGCCCTCGGCAATTTCATACGTCCGCACCGCGACGTCCGGCGCGGGCGGCAGGAGGTCTTCCTCCGGGACCGGTTCGGGCGCGGGCGGCGTTTCGGCACCGCGGGCACGCAAGGAAAGCAGCACGCCGCCGGCAAGCAGCACGGCGACGAACACGACGGGAAGAAGGCGGCCCATAGCCGTCCCACGATAGCAAACCCGCGCGCGGGCGGCAACCAAAACGCCCTCCCGTCCGGGAGGGCGCCGCGCTGCTATTTCTTCTCTTCGTCCGCCAGGTACGCGTCTTCCAATTCGGCCCACTGGTCCTTCAGGGCTTCGACCAGGTTGTCCTTGGTTTCCGCCGCCATTTCCTTGGTCTTCCCGTACTCTTCCACCGCGATGGCGGCCAGCTGGTCGAAGTGATCCTTGGTGACGTCTTCCATTTTCTGCAGGTCCTTTTTCAGCCGTTTCGCCAGGGCCTTGAGGTCGCTTTGGACGTCTTCGCCGAATTCCTTGCCGGCCTTGCTCCGGGCAAAGCCCGCGGCGGCGACCGCTGCCAGGATTCCACCGAGCAGCATCCCCTTTTTGAACGCGTTTTTCATATGCAGGCGCGCGTGCGCGCGAATGAATGGGACTAAAGAAACGAACGGAAACAGTATAGCATACCGGCAGGAAAAAGAATGGTGAATTTGGCTTATTTTAGCGGAAAAACTACCTCAACCCCCTTGACATGGGGCGGGGAAAATGCTATGCTCGTTCCTCGGCCGATTCGTTCGGTCGTTTTCTTTTATGACCAACCTCTTCAACGCAACCGAAATGCTGACCCTGCAATCCGGCGTGAAAAACGCCGTGGCGGCCGTGATGCTCGTCCTGACGTCCCAAGGCACGGCCTTGGCCCAGGTGGCTCCCGCCCTGCAGGTAAATGAACCGGCCGCGATCGTCGAGACCGCGGTCGTCCAGGAGGAAACGCCCGTCGAACCGGAACCCGCCCCCACGGTGCAGGACGTCCTGTTGGCCGTCTGTGCCGAAAAGGGCTACGGCGAGGATTGTGCCAAGCACTTGCTGGGCATGATGTGGAACGAGTCCAGCAACCGCTATAACGTTATCGGCGACGCCGGCAAGGCGCGCGGGTACTTCCAGATTTGGACCCATCTCCACAAGATCCCCGTGACCTGCGCCGAGGACCTCGTGTGTTCGGCCCAGTGGTCGCTCCGCTACATGGAACGCAACCACTACCCGAAGCACGTCTCCTACGCCGTGCAGTGCCACAACGGCTGCAACATCAACAATGGCTACGCCGCCAAGGCGCTGCGCAACGGCAATGCCTTGTGGAGCAAGCCGATGGAAGTGACGCAGGCCGCGCCCATCGTGCTGCCGCCGTCCAAGGCCGAGAAGGAAGCCCTGGCCAAGGCCGAAGCGGAAGCCGAAGCCCGCGCCGAGGCGCTTGCCTAACGGACGCGCAAAAACACCGCCCTCCGGGGCGGTGTTTGCTTTTATCGCCGCCTGTGTATACTGCCCGCATGACTGTTTCCGCAAAACGCATCGCCTGGACGCTGGTGGGCCTCAACGCCCTGCTGATCCTGATCCACCTCGCCTCCCATTACGCCGTCTTGCACACGGACCTGTCGCCGTTTTGGCGCGACGTCGCCAGCCGGTTCAACATGGACCGGGAGGTCAGCGTCCCGACCTGGTTTTCCCAAACCATGCTGATCGGCGCCGCCGCCTTGTTCGCCTGGACGGCCGTTGCCGCGCATCGGGCGAAGGAATGGGGCGTCCGCGCCTGGGCCGCCCTCGCCGCGCTGTTCGCCTACGCGAGCATGGACGAAGGGTCCAGCCTGCACGAACTGGCCACCGAACCCGTCCAGAACCTGTTCGGCGTTACGAGCGGTCCGCTGTTCTTCGCCTGGGTGGTGCCGGGGCTGGCGCTGTTCGCCGTCGCCTGCCTGGCGTTCCTGCGATTCTTCCTCCGCCTCCCGCGCGATCTGCAATGGATCTTCGGCCTGGCCGCCCTGTGCCTGCTGGCCGCCATCGGCGTGGAGATGGTCTCGGGCGGGTACTGGCAGGCACGGGACTTCCAATACGACATGGGCTACCGCCTGCTCAACGCGCTGGAAGAAGGCCTGGAAAACACCATGACCATCCTGGTAATCTACGCCCTGCTGCGCCGCGCCGCCAAGGCATCGGACGCCTACCCGACCCTGCGGATCACGCCATAGCCGAACCTGCCGCGCTAAGCCCCTGCCCCGCCCGCCAACCGGCGGGCTTTTTTGTGGAGGATGCACGCCAGGAACACGGCGTACAGCACGGCATATGCCGCCAAAAACGCCGCGCAGACGTGGACGGATGCCGCCGCGGCTGGAAACGCGAAAACGTATTTGTCCGCTCCGAGGGAAACATGCCACGGACGCAATTCCCGTACGGGAATGCCGGCGCGTCGGGGCGCGGGTTCGGAATTGCGGGCGAGGTAATAACACGCCTTGAGGGTGAAGAACGCGCACGCGGCGGCGAGCAGACCGCGTTCACCCAACCACGCCGACAAGGGAACGTAATGATGCAGGATGAGCGCGCCGTTGATGAGAAAATCCTTCGCTTCATCCAAGAATGGATCGAGGAACGCGCCGAAGGCCGAACCCTGCCCCTTGGCGCGCGCCCAGGTGCCGTCCACCTGGTCGAAGCAGAACGACAGGATGAGCAACGTCGTGAAGACGCCCCAAGCGGCCCACCCTTGCCCCGCCAGCAGAACGCCGACAGCCGCAACCGCCAACCCCACCGAAACGACGGAGAACACGTTCGGTGTGAGCGGCAGGCCCTGCAACGCCACGACGATCGTGAGCGACAGGCGTTTGAGCACCCACGACGTCCAGGACGGAAACTGTTGCTGCCGCGCGGCCAGTTCGGCATAGGTGAAGCGCCGGTCCGTTGGAAGCGGAGGTAACGGGGCCAACAGCTGCGCTTCGGGCGCGGAAGAAGACGGGGCCATACGACGCATAGCATAAAGAAAAACGCCCGTTCACGCGAACGGGCGCGACACGGGCATCGAGAGAAACGACGTCAATCCTGGGGCGGCGGCCGCAGGACGAGGCGGTACGTATGCACGCCGCGTTCGCCGCAGGGCTCGCCCACGTGTTCGTAGCCGATGTCGTGGAACATCTTCTCCATGAGGGCGTGCATCGGCGCGCGCGTCGCGTTCGAGGTGCCGAGCAAGAACACGCGCTGGCGGCGGGCCTCGCAGATGTCCTTGGTGAGGGCGACGCCCGTGCGGAGCAGGCGTTCGGCAATGCCGCGGCGCCGGTACGCAGGATCCACAGCAAGCCACCCGCCGTAGGCGAACAGGCCACCGCCCGGCGTTTCGGCGACCACCATGTATCGCGTGCCCACGCACTGGCCCTCGGACGTTTCCGCCACCAGGAACACATGCATCGGTTGCTGTCGCAGGAGGCCGCGCAGGCCATCCTCCGACATCGGTTCGCGGTCCGGCCCAAGCGACAGAATGAGCCGGTTGATGCCGTCCAGGTCGAACGGGCCGTCCGGCGTCAGACGCCGGATCTGGATTTCCTCCTCCTTCTTTTGCATGCGTGCCTCCCAGACCAGCAACCGGTTCATGGCCCGGCATGGGCCAACGCGGGTTGCGGCCAGACCGTAACATTGCGCAACAGGCGGAGCAAGGCGCGGCTACGTTCCCAAATCATTATGCCCCCCCCCGGACATTTCCGCCCGCACGATGCGCCGCCGCAAATCGGTGCAGGAAATGCCTTCCGTGCGGGGCAGCAGGACGAGGCGGATGCCGTGTTCTTCCAGATAGCGGATGACGCGGCTGCGGTCCGTCTGCCGCGGCCAATCCTCGCCATGCACGAACACGTCGGGACGCACGCGCGCGACGGTCTCGGGATTGGTGCTGACGTGATAGACGATGACCTCGTCCGCGAACGGCAGGGCGCGCATCTGCGCCACCCGTTCTTCCGTCGATAGGATCGGGGCGCGCTTGCCCGGAATCGAACAGACGGCTTCGTCGGCCTGGACGCCCACCACCAGCCGGTCGCCCAACGCCCGCGCGCGGGCCAGCAGGCGCAAGTGCCCGAGATGCAGGACGTCGAAGACGCCGCCCGTGTAAACCGTAACCATACGCGTGCCATCCTACGACGTAGCGCCCGCAATGAAAAGGAGCGGGCGGTTCTGCGGCGGCGCCCAGATGGGATATACTGGAGGCCTATGGACCACCACGGACAGAGCGGGCAAGGAAAACACAACCCCTATCTCGCGCTGCTGCTCATGGCGGCGCTGTCGTTCCTGGCGATGTACGTCCTGATGTACGCCATGGTGGACCGGCTGGGAAACGTCTACCCGAACGTCAACCAGTTTTATATGGCCGGCCTCATGGCCGCGCCGATGGTGCTGATCGAACTGGTTTTGATGCGCGGCATGTATCCGCGGCGCAGGTGGAACGCCGCCGTCGCATTGGCGAGCGTAGCCCTGGGCGCGGCGTTTTTCCTCGGCATCCGCATGCAGGCGGCCGTCACGGACGCGCAATTCCTGAAATCCATGATCCCCCACCACGCGGGCGCCATCCTCATGTGCG
This sequence comes from uncultured Gammaproteobacteria bacterium, assembly GCA_964499955.1. GTDB lineage: Bacteria > Patescibacteriota > Patescibacteriia > UBA9934 > GWF2-40-263 > JAJYIV01. The sequence goes on along the minus strand of CAZCMI010000014.1, from coordinate 6,214 downwards.
AACGGGCGGCCTTGGACGACCCGGAACTGCGGGAATTGTGCGCGAGAATCATCGCCGGCCAGCAAGCGGAAATCGACTGGATGAAGGCGAAACTGGACGAACGACGCTGATGCCGCGTTATCCCGCCCGGCTCACAAGAAGGCGCGTGACGAGCGCCGTCATCTGTTCCTTCTTTTCCGGCTTGCTTTCGGCGATGAGAAGCGTCAGGGCCGTGAGCGCCGGCGGGTTGATGTTGCGCGCGCCCTTCACCCGCGCCTTGCGCAGGAACCATACGAACGAGAACGCGCCCGCGCGCTTGTTGCCGTCCACGAACGGGTGGTTCTTCACGAGGAAATAGAGCAGGTGCGCCGCCTTCTCCTCGGCGGTTTTGTAAAGCGGTTTGCCGTCGAACGCCTGCATGACGTTGCCGACGATGCCTTCGACGTTCCCCCGCTGCCGCTCCTGGGCGAACAGCCCGGTCGCCTCGCCCGTTCCCATCAAGGTCGTGCGCAGGTCGGCGACGGCGGTCGTGAGTTCCTCGGCCGTCAGCTTGACGGCGCGCTTCGTAGTGCCGACGGGCGTCAGCGCGTCCTTGTCGTAGGCGTCGAGCGAAACCCAGGTGCCGGCGAATTCCTTGATCAGCTCCAAGACCTGCTTCGGATCAAGCGCAACGTGCTCGGGCAACAACGCCTGCACGTCGGCGACGGCCTTCATGAACGCGTCGTAATTTTGGCCGATGCGCTTGCGGTTGATCGTATACCCGCGCGTGATGTGCTCACGGAGGGTTTTCGTGGCCCAGCGGCGGAATTGCGTGGCGACCTTGGAATTGACCCGATACCCAACGGAGATAATGGCGTCAAGATTATAGTGGTTCGTGTCGTATGACTTGCCGTCACTGGCAGTTATCCGGAATTTCCGGATAACTGCTTTTCATCCAGTTCTTCCGTTTTAAAGATATTTTTCAAATGTTCGTTCACCGTACGCACGTTTACGCCAAAGGCAAGGGCGATCTGCGCCTGCGTCGCCCAAATGTTTTCACGCGCGAAATCGCCGCGGAGTTCGATCGCCCCGCTCGGCGCCCGGTAGATGACGACGTTCCGCGCCGCCTGCCGCGGCATCTTTTGCGGCGGTTTGTTCTTGCGTTTGGCCATACGATTGTGTCTGTGATTTGCACGTGAACGCGCCTGGCCCTTCGACCGTTTTGAGGAGCCCGCGTCTGCCCGTTTCTTCCCATGCCCCGGCCAGCAGACGGGACACGGCCCCGGCCCCGCGTACGCATGCCCCCGGCTGCACGTTTTTTGTTTTGCCGCCGTGCGTTTCATAATCCGCCTGAGATAAATCTCATCTTCGTCTCTGCTATAATACACGCATAACAAGGTTCCGTAACCGTTCCATCCCGTATGAATGCACGAAACGTCGTGCGCGGCGCGTCCGCCCTGCTGGTCGCGACCGTCGCGCTGTTCTTCACCCTCGTGGTGTTCGGCAACCTCACCGACTACGGCAGCAACTACGCCTTCGTGGAGGGCGTCCTGAAGATGGACACCACGTTCGGCAGCCCGTCCATCATGTGGCGGTCCATCGAATCGTCCGCCGTCCACCACGCGTTCTATTGGTCGATCATCCTGTGGGAAGCGGTCGTGGCGGTGCTCGCCTGGATCGGCGCGGGGGCGCTGTTCAAGAACATCCGCAAGAGCTCCGCGGATTTCGACAAGGCCAAAGGGTGGGCCCTGGCGGCCCTGGCCGGCGGCATGCTGCTGTGGCTGCTCGCGTTCATCACCGTCGGCGGCGAATGGTTCGCCATGTGGCAGTCCAGCACGTGGAACGGCACGGCTCCCGCCTTCCGCATGTTCACGGTCCTGGGCGTCGTCTTCCTCATCCTGATGCACAAGGACAACGGCGGGAAATGACGGCCAACCAAAAAGGCACCGCGCGCGTTGCGGTGCCTTTTGCGTTATGGGACCGGCCCGGCGGCTTAGCGGCGGTCGAACAGCACGGAGCCGGAATCGTAGGCGAGCAGCAGGACCAGGTTGCCGTCCTCTGTGAAGAAGGTGTGGGAGGATTCCGTGACCATGCGGACGAAGACGTCTTCCTGCGAGCCCTCGCAGTACATCTCGGTCGAGACAAACGGGCCGAAGGAAAGCGCGTTGTCCGCGCCCACGGCGTAGGTGCCGGAGAAGCCGTTGCAGTCGGTGGTGCCGTACACGCGGCGTTCGTCCGCGTCGAAGCGGAGGGTGAAGGCGTCCGCGCGCACCGGCGCGATCACGTCGTCGTTATTCATCTGGGTTTCGCGCCACACCCAGGTATGTTCCGCCAGGCGCGGGTCACCTGCCGCGCCGCCCGTGCGGCCGAAGAACACCCGCTCATCGCCGCGGAAAATGGACAGCTCGTCGCCCTTGTTCCACAGCACCAGGTCTTCGGCTTCGTTCACGTAGCGCGCGCCGGACGCGGACACGCCCTGGGCAAATACCAGCCCCGCGTGCCCCAGGCCCGTAAGCGTGGCGGTTTGGGCCGTGCGGTCGAAGGCCACGGAAACCCGCTCGCCCGTTTCGGCATCGGCGAAGGATCCCGTGACGACGTCCTGCGCGGAACGCTGCGCGACGTAGGTGCCGACGGCGTATCCCGCACCGAAGACCAACAAGGCGGCGATGGCGAGAAGGAAGACGTTCTTCCCGTTTCCGTTCACGTTCGTACGCGGCGACGTTCCGTTCGTGCGTGGCATAGAGGCGAATGAAGAATGATGCGGAAATAGTACGGGAGTTCCGCGGCCCGGGCAATGCCGCATTTTATTTTTTCTTCAGGTCGTTTTGCGGTATACTGCCGGCATAATTTTTTCTTCTCTCATTCCTATTGGTTGGATTGCCTGGATTATCCTCGGTGGCTTGGCGGGTTGGATCGCCTCCATGCTGATGGGTACCAACAAGCAGCAAGGCGCGCTTCTCAACATCGTGGTCGGTATCATCGGCGCGGTGCTCGGTGGCTGGATCATGTCGCTCCTCGGCGGCGACGGCGTAACGGGGTTCAACCTGTGGAGCCTGCTCGTGGCCGTGCTGGGCGCCGCCGTCCTGCTCGGCATCGTGCGCCTGTTCCGCAAGTAAGGCGCCGTTCGCAAAAACACCCCCGCGGGGGTGTTTTTCGTTGCATGTTTGCCCGATGCAGGCCGCTTCCCTACTGATACTGGATGAAGCTCGGGCGTGGCACGAGTTCGAGGATTTCCGCCGGGGTGAGCAGGCGCCCAACGCCCCAGGTGTCGTTGCGGTAGAAGAGCTTGAAGCCCGTGAACTGCACCGGCTCCGGGGCGATGAAGGCGTTGTACGTGGCGAACTTCTGCGAGGGCGGGCCCCAGCCGTCCATGTCCATCACGATTTGGACTTCCGGCAGCGGCTTGATGCTACGCGCGTTGGTGACCATGGCGCGCGTGTACCGGTGGACGATCAGCACCTTGGGCGGCAGACCGTTCTCCCGCACCAATTCGGCCAGGTACCCGGCGGCGGCGTTGATGTCCGCGGCGTCCACGGTGCCCACCACCCGGCCCGGCAGGCCGCGGTTTTTCATGTTGAATTCCGGGTCGATGGCCAAATGCACCTGCGGCAGGGACAGGTATTTCCCCAACGCGCGGAGTTCGCCCATCAGGTCGGCCAGGCCCGGCTGCACCTCCAAAATGACGATGCCGCCCGCGCGCTCCGCCAACGCCAGGGCTTTGTCGATTTCCGTGTCCGGCATGCGGGCGCGGTATCGGCCGTCGCGGCCCGGCCCCGCCTGCGCCACCACGGCGATGTAGTCGATGGCGGGCATGACCGGCGTTTCCGGGTCGGCCTCCTCCCACTTGCGCACTTCCTCGGCCAGCATGGCCAGCACCCGGTCCGGCGCGTACTGCCCCAGCACGCCCATGCCGGTGGAATAGAAATTGCCGTAATACGCCACAATGCGGTGGAACGGCAAAATGGCGCCGGGGTTGGGATAGGCGGCGTCCACGGGCCAGAGCGGCTTGGGAGCGTCCGGGTCTTCCTCGGCATCTGCGGGATCGGCGTCGGGGTCCAACGGCTCGAGATGGGCGAGGCGGCGCATGCGCGCGTCGTAGTCGGCCACGTCCAAGACGGGTTCCGGCTCCGCTTCCGGTGCAGCAACCGTTTCCGCAGCCGGTTCCTCCGGCAGCCGGTCGTTCGAGAGCGCAAAACGCACCGCGGCCGTGGACGCAACCGTCACCAACAGGATGACGCCGAGAAACAAAATGGCTTTGTTCTTGTTCATGTGCCGCCAGTTTAGCACGAAACCAACCCGCGCGCCGGACAACCGTTACGCCATTTTTCGCACGGCCCGTTCGATATGCGCCCTGATTTCACCCCGGCCCGACGAATCGGGGGCGGCGTGGACGAAACACGGCACGTCCGGGTACGCCTCGGCCAGGCGGTTCGTAAGTTCCCGCACCTCCGGCCGCTTCAACTTGTCGATTTTGTTGGCGATGAACGCCACGGGCCGGCCGATGCCCACCAGCCAATCGGCCATTTCGACGTCTACGTCGGTCAGGCCGCGCCGGGCGTCGAGCACAATGAACACCAACGCAAGCCGGTCGGCCGCCTCCAAATACGTCGTGATCAGGTCGGCGAAGCGCGCGCGGTTGGCGGCGTACGTGGCGAAGCCGTAGCCGGGCAGGTCGAGCAGGTCGTACCCCGGGGCGAAGTGATAGGCGTTGATGGTGGCCGTGCGGCCGGGGGCAGAACTCACCCGGGCAAGCCCCTTGCGGTTCGCCAAAGCGTTTACCAGGGTGGATTTGCCCGCGTTGGAACGTCCGACCAGCGCCACCTGCGGGCGGCCCGTGCGCGGCAACTGTTCGAGCGTGACGGCGCTTCCCAAAAAGGCGGGGTCGTTCATAGGCGTTGGTTTGTGACGGCCCGCTTGGCGCAGGTTTTGCAACGGCAGCCGTGGGGCTTGATATATTCGTCCGCGTATTCCTTGCCGTAATCGTACGTGATTTCCGTCCCGGCGGGAATGCGCTTGAGCGCGTACAAAAACATGCGGTTGCCGGCGGTGCGCGATTCGGCGTTCGGACGGCAGGCGTGGTTGGCGTAACGGGCGGTGTTCTCCCGCGTCGTCCCGTCGATCGTCTTGCCGTTCTCCAAGGAAAAGAGGTATTTCCCGCCGATGCGGTCCGCTTCGTCGTCCGTCACCAACCGCCCCCAGTATTCGACGATGAACCGGCCCGCCGGGATGTCCTGCGCGGCAAACAAGCCGAGGCCGGCGGCGCTGCGCTTCACCGCCAGCGCGTAGACCGGCGGACGTGGAAACGGATAGGTTCTCATACGTGTCGTTTACGGAAAGCCGTCGGGATCCGGCGGACGATGAACAGACAGCCGTTCCACCCGTAGGCGAACAAGGCGCGCTTACTCGGCAAACCGCGGGCATGCTGGGCGTACGTGGGAAACCGGCACACTTTGCCGAGGAACGAGCCGGTGGCGTCGTACCGCCAGTACGTGCACCATAACAGGCGCAGCGGTTCGAACAAGCTGCCGGCGGACGCGTTCGCCCGCGCCGCGTACCCGCGTTGCTGCGCCGGCGGCGGCGTAAGGGCCAACATGGCGGCCCGGGCCTCTTCCGGCATCTGCACGAACCCGTGTTCCAGCATGTACGCCAGGCCCGTGCGCAGTTCCGTCGTCAGATGGGACGCTTCCGCCAACCGCACGAGCCGCGCCCAATCCACCGGGAACGCGCGCGCAATGGCCGCGCCCAGTCCTCGGCTGCCGCCCGTTACCAAGGCGGTTCGTCCACTTTGGCCCATGGCTTCGTCCAATCTGTTCCGGCGTCTGCCGGGGCCGCTGTCATCGCAGCGCCCCAAGGGCGCGCCCACTGTGGGCTGCGAGACGTATCAGATTGAACTGGTTGCGCCTGGCCATGTCGCCGTCGACTGTCATGGCGCCGGGGGCTCAACTGATGGGCAGCAGCTTGCTGCCAACGCCCTGGCGCTTGGGCAACGTCAGGGTGAGCACGCCATTGTCGAGCTTGGCGCTCGAGGCCTTGTCGTCGATTTCCCAGGCGAGCGAGAAGCCGCGCGTAGCCGTTCCGTAGCTGCTTTCCTTGACCAGAACGCGTCCTTTCTCGTCTTTCGTTTCCTTTTCCTTTTTTACGTCGGCCGAGATCGAGACATAGTCATCGAACGGCCGACTGTTGAAGTAGTCCACGTAGTAGTCCGCGTACAGATCCCACACGGCCGGATTCGACATGTTCGGTGTCCCGCGCCGGA